>JAGXHZ010000116.1 GCA_024635855.1 Sulfuricurvum sp. | reverse complement strand
TAGAGCACAAATGCTCTACTTTCCCCATATCTCTCGTTTTGGTGATGCCGGGGTAAAATCTCCTGCGTGGATGTGGATTTCGAAGTGGCTGATGATTGTTTTTTTGATTGTTGCTTTAATGTCCCCCGTCAAAGAAATCCAAGAGACTCCACGTTTTCAAGGGTACAGCACGTTGATTGTTGCTGATTCGCCGGATGAGGCGATGAAGGCAAAAATAGCATCGTTTGTCGAGCTTCGACAACACGATGAGATTGCTTTGTACGTTCCCAAAAACGTTAAAATACCTTTGACGCGTGATCATGAAGCGTTGCTTTCAATTTTGAATCAATTACCCAAAACACCCAACCTCCAAATGGACTACACGATAAAAGAGTTTCTATCCATGCAAGATCGACCATGGATTCTCATCTTTTCAGACCATCCAAAAACGTTTGTCCATTCGATTCCGATACTCATAGAAACTTCTGTAGTCCCTCAACAACAGTGGAGTGAATGGATGAAAAAAAGCAATCGTGAACATGCTGTTATTCCCATTATGGCAGAAATGACACGATTAGAGTATCTCTATTTTTATCCCCTATTTTTTGGATTTATGGCAATGTTGATCTATTTATTCGGACGCAATCAACGAGGTTTTTTATGAGTTTTTTGCATCCTGAATTCCTCTACTGGATGACCCCGTTGATCGGGATACTTTTTTATTTTTGGTTTACCCAAAAACGTCAAAATGAACATCATTTTACCCAAACGGCATTGGAAAAATTACGAGTAGATGATTCAACATTAGGAAGCAATGGGCGCAATTCACTGTATTTGGGTGCATCTTTATTGATTATCCTAGCCCTTGCGCAACCCGTGGTACAGCAAGAAAAAATCGTAGAAGCACCTCCAAGTATAACGATTGCTTTGGATATATCAACTCAGCCCTTGCTTGCATTTGAGAGGATGAAAAAAAATGCGATACGTCTCGTGGATGAGTTTGAGGGAGAAGTTGAACTGGTGGCATTTGAGTCAAACGTCTATCGTATCGCACCCGTTAGTAAGGATAGAAAAACACTCAAAGAGCTCATCCAAAATCTCTCGCCGCATGTTATGAACACTGAAATTTCGGATGAAAAGAATCTGCGTAATGTCTGTAAAACATCCGGTATTGTTATTGTTGGAAATACGATGCCGGATAAACAAGAGATTGAAACGTTGCGTAAACCAAAAGAGCACTGGATCTATTTCCAACTTTTTTATTTTCCCTTGGGTCTTGCAATGATACTTATAGCCATAGCATTATCGTCCATGAGCAAGCGTCAAAGTGTTTCGATGGCGTTCGTATTTATGATTTTTATGGGTGAGAGCGATATGCGTGCAGGGGTGATGGATTTTAGACTATTGGAAAAGGCAAACCGTGCTTATGCGAACAAAGATTACGAGCAAAGCGCACGATTGTTTACGCAGTATCAACGGCTGCATGACAGTCCGCAAATACGCTACAACTGTGGGAATGCTTTTTTTAAAGCGGGTCAGTATGCGAGGGCACGGTATTGGTATGAGCGTGTGGTTACGGATGATGTGAAGCTGAGAGAGTGGGTGGAGATTAATTTGGAGAAGTTGCCTGTTGAGAAGAGTGAGGAGCTTCCAAAAGGGACGAAAAAATCAGAGAGAACGGTTAAAAAAGAGACTGAAAAAGTTGAAGAGGTGATTAAAATTCAAAATGCAACACCGTTATTTGTGTATTAGGTAAAAATCTCATACAGTTTATTGGCATCTTTCATCTCTTTGTGCAGTGTCGTGTAATCTTTCTCTTCCAACGCCTCTTTAAGCGTGGCAAGTTCACGCTGAAACAGTTCTACTGCTGCAAGAACATTGGCACGGTTTTGGCGAAAAATGTCCTCCCACATCGTTGGTGAACTCTTCGCCAAACGGCTCATGGAACGAAATCCACCTGCTGCAAGGGCGAGAATGTTCTCTTTTTCTTCTTGAGCTAACACGGTGTTGGCAAGTGCGTAGGAGATCACGTGGGGCATGTGACTGATGATGGCGGCATGACGGTCGTGTTGCGCCGCTCCCATCGTGTGAATCTGCATCCCGATTGCACGGAAGATTTTTAGGGCAATATCGCGCTGTTTTTGACCGCTGTGCTCTAAATCGCACAAAACGACGACTTTATCGGTATATAATCCCTCAAAAGCTGCTTTTGGACCAAATTGTTCAGTTCCTGTCATGGGATGGGCTGCAACGACATTGGCGCGAATTTCAGGGGGAATTGCAGCGACAATGAGCGCTTTGGTACTCCCTAAATCGATGAGCATTTTATCGCTTCCTGCCAAATCCACGGATTGATTTAAAAGGGCAATAACACCATCGACCGGTACCGCAAAAAAGATGACATCACAACGCTTTTTTAGTTCTTCAAAAGGGAGAATGGCCTGAACAAGGCCCAGTTCAAGTGCCGTGTGCTGATGCTCAAGATTGTGATCGCTTCCAACGACGGAGGTGACGAAGGGGAGTTTTCGAAGAGATAGTGCAAGAGATCCTCCCATTAGTCCCAATCCGACGATTCCAATCTCCATGCTCAACCCTTGTCTAAATTTACTTTGTTTATGCGTATTCTAGCAGATTTACGGGAATATTAACCATTAGGGTGGTAAAATAAGAGACAATTTAACGCAATGGATTTTAATTTTGAAAAAAATCACCCTCTCTCTTTTACTCTGCACTGTTTTACTCAATGCCGCCACTTCGAACGTTGAAGCCATTAGTTATGATGGAATGGTGCATATTTCAGCAGCCGTTGCCAAGCAGCTTAATACGGTGAAGATAGGTGAACCTCTTAACCCTGCGGAGGTGGATAAAACCATTAAAGCTTTTTTTGATCAAGGCTATTTTGAAGACATCTGGGCGGATGAAGAAAACGGTACGGTAACGTTTCATTTCAAAGAGAAGCCGGTTATTTCCAAGATCGAGCTAAAAGGGTACAAAGAAAACGATGAAGAAGCCAAAAAATCTCTTTTGCAAATCGAGAAAGGGGCTCTTTACGATACCCGCCGAATAGAAAGCACACGCAAGCGCATTGTTGAAGCATTGAGCCAAGAGGGAAAAATTGATTCCGTTGTTGAAGTAGAGAGTACAAAACTTGATAATGGCAGTATGCAAGTAACCTTCATCGCCAATGAGGGTGAAGAGATCATTATCAAAAAGTTGAAATATTACGGAGTCTCCGGAGTCGACTCCAATGAGTTTGAAAAAACCATGGCGAATAAAGAGCAGGATTTTATGGGATGGCTTTGGGGACGTAATGATGGGAAGATGAAGCTTGCTGAATTGCAATATGACCCAATGCGTATTCGTGATTATTATATGCAAAACGGCTATTTGGATGCGAAAGTGGATCAGCCTTTTGTTGCGGTTGATTTTAACCATTACGAAGCATCCATGGCGTACAACGTTTTTGAAGGGGATATTTTCCGCGTCAGCGATATCCTTATTTTTCAAGATACCAATGTTATCGAAGATCAGGCATTGTTAGACATCATTGCGCTTCAAAAAAACAAGCCGTTTAATATCAAAACATTCCGCGACGATGCAGAGCGGATCAAAACAAAGATTGCCGATTTAGGGTACGCGTATGCACAGGTTCAACCCGATTTGCGCAAAGATAAAGAGACCAAGAGTGTCGAAGTTATTTATCGAATTGTTCCCGGTAAAAAAGTACGCATTCATAACGTTATCATCGCCGGAAATAACCGTACGCTGGACCGCGTTACCCGCCGAGAGCTCTTTTTGGCACCGGGAGATTTGTACAGTCTTACGAACTTAAAAGATTCTCGTAATGCACTGGGGCGTACGGGTTATTTTGAGAGTACGACGATCGAAGAGAAACGTATCGATGATGAGTCCATGGATCTGATCGTCCAAACCAAAGAAGCGCCGACAGGCAATATTCAGCTGGGTGGCGGATATGGAAGTTTCGGCGGTATTATGCTTAGTGTCGCCGTGAGTGACCGTAATATTTTCGGCTCAGGGCTCAATGTGGGGCTCAATTTAGAGAAATCAACGCGAACAAAAAACTACGCGTTTAACATCTCAAATCCCCGTTTGAATGACAGTGACTTTAGCGGTAATTTTTCGGTTAACTCCAGTTCTACAGACTACAGTGATTCTTCTGGGTATACAGTAGATTCTCAAGGGTTAAGCATAGGTACGGGTCATCGTTTTAACCGTTATGTGAGTGGCTATTTGGGATACGGTTATTCCAATAATCAATACAGCGGTGTTGATACAACGGTAGCAACCTATGATCCGCGTTATTACCAAAGTTATTCTAAAAGTTCCGTCAGCGCATCAGTAAGTTTTGACAGTACGGATGATTATTATGTTCCGCGCGAGGGGATGAGTTTTTCTCAAAGTATTGAAAAAGCAGGTCTCGGCGGAGATGCTGATTTTTGGAAAAGCCGTACTACGTTTGGTGTTTATCGCGGATTACAAAAAATGCTTGATGCCGATTTGATTTTCCGCTACAAGGCACGATTTAATTACGTGCAAGATACTGGGCTGGATCTGCCAACTGCGGAAAAATTTTATATGGGGGGCATCGGATCCGTTCGAGGGTATCAAAGTTATTCTCTTTCACCTCGGGGAACGAGTGATCTGAATAAGGATGGTATACCGGATTTAATTGGGGGGACACAAACCTTCTCCAATAGCTTAGAACTTAGTGTTCCTCTCGTCCCTGAAGCGAAAATGCGTGCAACTGCTTTTGTTGATTATGGGATGATCGGTTCTAGCAGTTTAAGTGAAATACAGCGCGGAGGATATGGAATTTCGTTGGAGTGGTTCAGCCCTGTCGGACCATTACAGCTTGTGTTCTCGAATCCTCTTAAGAGTGAAGCAGGGGATGACATCGCCCACTTTGAATTTACGATTGGGCAGAGATTTTAAGATCACCTTCCTAGAGGAGGGTAACGATCAAATTTTTTAGAGCAACAAGATTTTTGAGTTGTTCACGTGCTAGGTAAAGATGCGGAGCTTGGATACGCAGTTCCCCGTCACTAAATGACACGGTAAAGCTTTGGGCAGAAATACGTCCTGCTAAGAGTATATGAGATAGCCACAGTAAATAATGGAGAGTATCAAGAGTTTTATTATCAGGAAGCAGAGAGCCATAACTGTTTTTAGGAAGCAAATCAGAGGAAGAGCTCTCTTTTTTGAACAGCAGCATGTGAGAGATAAGGGCAATTTGGGAATGGGTTAATCCATAATCAAGAGCGCTTAACGCCAAATAATGGCTGTGTTTTTGATACGCATAATAGCGAACGCCTAAACCAATAGGAAGCAGTTTTGCCGCAATACTGAGTTCATGACGCCATGAAGGATCAAGTTTCAAATGCTCATGCGTTGCATTAAAAAGTGTTTTGAATAAGGCAGCACACTCAACACCATGATTGCTGTGTGTCGCATAGGTATCCAACAAGTAGCGGACGGAAGGGTTATAGTTGCTTGGAAACTTATTGGCAGAGTTTCGCAGTAAATCACTTAAAAATACCCCCTCCCTAACTCCGACACCACTGCATATTAGGGCTTTAGAGTGTAAATGATTGAGAATACGCAAAAATATGAGTGCGCCTGATTTTATGGTATCAAAACGCTCAGGTTTAATGTTGAGCGATTTGAGCTTTTTGGGTGAAGCGTCGAGGACAGAGTCACAAAAAGATTTAAAAGTTATTGTAGAGGTTGAAAACCCATGAAGTTTCTTGAGGGGGTAATCCTCTTTTTTCATAATTCCATGAGTAAGGGCTCGGAATGTTCCACCGATGCCGATAAGGGTTGGTACAGAGTTAAAGGGGAGCGTTTGCAATGCTGCATCAATGTAGGCACTTGCACCTTCAATGTCGCCCTTATCCATGAAAAGTTCTTTGAGCCGAACCGTACCGATATTCAAAGAGACAGTCTGTGTCACATTTCCATTATCCAACAGTGAAAACTCACTGGAACCTCCACCCACATCAACCGTAACCGCATTTACTTTGGGAAGGAGGTTGGCACAGGCAATCGCCCCTAAATACGCCTCTTTATCACCATCAATGACTTTAATAGAGAGATCATGCTCTTGTTGGATACGACGGATAAAATCAGATTTATTGGGGGCATCTCGCAGTGCAGAGGTGGCAACACAGAGAATTTTACGTGCTTTGAAAGATTCGGCAACACTCAAAAACTCTCCTATCGCTTCACAACCGCGATCCATTGCGTTTGATTGGAGATTTCCGCCGTTCGTATAAGCATTTTGTGCAAGGCGAACAGAGCTTTTTATTTCATGAATGATATGAAAGGCAAAACGGCTGGTCTTTTGAAATACCGCCATACGCATTGAGCTTGACCCAATGTCGATGACAGCGGTACATTGCGCCATCTATTCTTCTTCTGCTGCTGTGAGCTGTTTATGTTTGTACAAAAGCTCTTGCATCGTCTCTACGTTGTCTTTATCGGGAATGATACAATCAACAGGACATACTGCAATACATGCAGGCTCATCGTACGTTCCTACGCACTCAGTACAACGATCCGGATCAATGATGTAAATCGGATCACCCTCTTCGATAGCGTCCATTGGACACTCTTCACGGCATGCATCGCATGCAATACATTCATCGACGATAATTAATGGCATTGGTTGACCTTGATGTTAAAAGTTTTTGATAATGCGCGATTTATAGCGAAAGGTAGCTTAAGGGGAGTTGTGCCCTAACGCAAAGGAAGTAAGCAATAGAGTTTTGAGGGGAGAATTAGTCGTGCAACTGTCCCGTCATGCCCATCGGTACGGTTGGTAATACTGATGTGTGCGCCAATGGCTTCAGCGGCACTTTTCGCTAAAAACAGTCCCAGTCCAACGCCTGATTTATTCCCTTGGCGTTTAAAAGGGGCAAAAAGGTCAACACTTTCATCGATTCCACACCCCTCATCAATCACTTCAATGATAATATTGGTTTGATTAAGATAACTTTGAAAAATAATTGTTTTACCTTCGGGGGTAAATTTGAGTGCATTTTGTAAGAAGTTTTGCAAGATTTGATTAAGCAAAGTGACTTGTAAAAAGGCACTAAAAGATTCAGGTTCAAACTTGGTTTGAAGTGTTTTATTCTCACTGTGTGCCAAAAGAGCAAAATCACCTTCCCATTTTTTTAAAATCTGGATGATATCTGCTTCGGAGGGCATCTCTAACTGAGCCCCTTCTTGCCGACCGATATTGAGAATATTGGCAACAATTTTATTCATTTCATCGACACTTTGATTGGTAATGCGTATGGCTTCAATGTACTCTTCACTGGAACGTTTTTTGATAAGAGTGACTTGATTCTTAAGCTTGATAACCGCAAGAGGAGTTTTAAGTTCATGCGCTGCACCGATAAAAAGCTCTTTTTGGTATTTAACGAAATTTTGAATTCGTCCCATAAGTCGGTTGAGTGTTTCACACAGCGGTTCGAACTCTTCGGGGAGATGCTCTACTTGAATGGGGCGCAAAAGATGTTCGTTCATGTTCGCAAGTCGGCGCGTTAAAGCACTTACGGGTGCGATAAGCATTTTGGAAAAGGCAATAGCATAGATGATGATGACGATAAACCCAAACGCATTAATCAAAAAAATAGAACGAAGAATCTTTTGGAGCAAACGTTCAGTCGCGGTAATATCGCGGCTTACTCTGAGGTAGGAAGAGCGTTCAAAGTCAAATGGGTAGATTAACGTTAAAGTGCTGCTCTTATCTTTATGTGCGCTCACATAAAATTCAAGAAGATTTTCTTCTTTTTGAAGAGTAATGAGTTCAACATTGAGTCCAAGCAGCAAATCAGGATTGTTTTGTTGCGCGGTTATAAGAGATTTGGAGGTGCAAATATTTTGGGCAGTGCTTATGAGTTCCGCTTGTTTCTCGTCATAAATAGACTGCTTGATAAAAAGGTATAAAAAAGAGGAAAAAAGGAGAACAAGTGCCGCCGAAGCGACAATTAGTTGCAGTAAAAATCGACGTCTTATACTTCTTTTAGAAAACAAAACGGCTCTCTTTCTTGAGAATTAGTTGATTTCTTTAGGGAAACAAAAACGGTATCCACGGCGACGAACCGTTTCAATTGTAGTAATTCCCAATGGTTTGTCCATTTTTTGACGAATTTGGTTGATCGCAACCTCAATAACGTTTGGAGTAACAAGCTCTGGTTCTTCCCAGATTGCATCCAAAAGCTGCTCTTTAGAGACGATTTGATCACGGTGACGTGCAAGGTGAGTTAACACTTCAAACGGTTTACCTTTGAGCTCAATCTCTTTTTCTTTGTAGATGATTTTCTCTTCTTCAGGATTGATGATAAGGTCATCAATCTCGATGATATTGCTTCCGCCAAAACGCAAACGCGCTTCGATACGAGCGATAAGAACATCAAAATCAAACGGTTTACGGATATAGTCATCTGCACCTGAACGTAGTGCTTCAATTTCGCTTTCGTTGTCATCGCGAGCGGATAAAACAACGACTACGGTTTTAGGTGTATTACGTTTGATATCAGGGATGATATCAACACTGTTTCCATCTGGAAGCATCCAATCCATAAGGATCAGGTCATAGTTACGGATATCAAGATAATATTCACCGTCTTTTAGTGTTTCTACAACATCGCTTTGGTAGCCAAACTCTTTGAGCCCTTCTGCTAGGGTTTTATTGAGAGTTACTTCATCTTCGATAATTAAAATGCGCATTAGCGTTCCTCGAAAGTGGATATTTTGCCGAAATTATAGCATAGTTTTAGAAAATTTTAAACTCTTTTTAAAGAAATTTTAAAAAATGAAATGTTTTTAAACAAAAGTAGTGTACTTTGAGAGAATTTTTCCCCGCAAATACGGGGAGGAAGATTATTTAGACGGATTTGGGATGATTTTGATTTCGACGCGACGATTGGTTTCACGTCCTGCTGCGGTGTCATTGGTTGCAGCTGGCATACTTTCACCGTAACCAACTGATTTTATACGGCTTGAATCCACACCTTGAGCACTTAGTGCTGAACTTACACTTTGAGCGCGCAATTGGGAAAGCTGGAGGTTATCTGCATTGCTGCCTACGTTGTCCGTATGTCCCTGTACTTCGATTTTTGTTTCAGGGTATTTGCTCATGACATTTGCAATATCATTCAAGACCGGATTGAAATTTGGTTTGATGTTTGCTTTGCCGGTATCAAAAGTAATTCCGCCAGGCATATTCAAATTGATGGTATCCCCTTGACGTTCAACTTCAACTCCTGATCCTTTGAGCTCTTGGTTGAGTTCGGCTTGCTGTTTGTCCATATATGTTCCAACACCATAACCGGCAAGTGCACCTACGGCTCCACCAATGAAAGCACGTTTATTGCTATGGTTAGAAGTACTTTTACCTACAATAGCACCTGCGACACCACCGAGAAGCGCACCTGTTTGGGCTTTAGTAAGACCCGTATCCGTCCCTGCGCATCCGACAAATAATACACCTGCTATTATAAGCGATAGTGCTGTTTTTTTCATAATATATCCTTTTAAATGATTGAAAGTTTGTATAAAACGAATTATAGTCAAGAATCGTGAATGAATTGTTATCTAAAAGAGAGCGTGATGTTCTACGCCAACTGTACAGTTGGAGAGGATATTTGGTTTTTGAATACGCAAAGTGAGCTCACGAATCAGGGGAAAACGGTTGTTAAGGGCGTCACTTAGAAATTCGAGAGCCTCTTCGATAAGTAAGAATTTTTCTCTTATCATGGTCTCTTCGATGAGTGTCGCTGCTTCGGCATAATTTATGAACCCATTTTGTGTATATACGTATTCAATGGTGCACGTAATAGACACTTTTTGGGGAGTGAGCCGTTCGGATTCTAAAATACCGAGTATGGTTTCAAACTCTAAATTTTCGATGAGTATTTTCATGCGACTTGTTTTTCTTCCCCTTGAAAGAGTCGAATAAAATTGGGGATATGTTTGTAAAATAAAATAAAGGCAATAAACACAACCGGTGCATGAAACATGACTGGGTACATCACAAACGAAGCAACCACAAGTGCAGCGAGTCCCAACATAGAAGAAAGGGATGAGATACGGATGGTTTTAGCAGCAACAGCCCACACAACAAGAGCAATCGCGGTAGGTATGGGAAGCATAACCGCCATCACGCCCATTCCCGTTGCTACCCCTTTACCGCCTTCAAACCACATATAAGGGCTAAAGCAGTGACCGACAACGGCGAGGACGGCAACCATCCATTGAACGCTTTCATCAAATCCCATGTATTTAGCAGCAAGAACGACGGCAATCCCTTTTAGAGCATCGAGAGCGAGGGTTGCAGCCCCCAGTTTTTTGGCTAGAGAGGGATTGGTTTCTTTCACCACACGTAAAACATTTGTTGCACCAATGCTTCCTGAACCCGATTCTTTGATATTGACCCCTGCAAAAAATTTAGCAAGCAAAAGCCCAAAAGGGATACCGCCAAGCAGATAGGCGACAAGATAAAATTGTACGTTTGGGTTAAATAAGAGTTCCATATAGTGTTTCCTTTTTCATTTTCGGTTGAGAATTATAATCCACCCATCGTTACAGAGAACTAAAAAAGATATAATAACGACTTAATGATAATGACGAGGAAAATATTCAAGATGAATACCGAAGAGTTAAAACAAAAAATTATTGATTTAAAAAGCCGTTTGAGTGTCACGGTTGTGGCGCATTTTTATCAGCGTGATGAAGTGTTCGAGATGGGGGACATTACGGGTGATTCGCTTGAGTTGGCAAAACGGGCAATGGCAGATGACAAAGAGTTTGTGGTCTTTTGCGGTGTCGGATTTATGGGGCAAAGTCTGAAAATCCTCAGTCCCGAAAAAAGGGTCGTGATGCCAAAAGTCGCGTGCTGTGCGATGGCGCGGATGATTGACGGGCTTTATTTTGACCAGTCTATCGAAAAACTACAGCAAAGCGGAATCAAAGTGGAAGATATTTTGCCGATTATCTATATCAACTCCAATGCAGATGTCAAAGCGCGTGTGGGAAAAATGGGCGGTATGGTGTGTACCAGTTCCAACGCTAAAATGATTATTGAAAAAGCACTTGCCGAGGGGAAAAAGATACTCTTTGTCCCTGACCGTTGTTTGGGGCAAAATATTGCCAATATGATGGGATTAAAATCGTGTGTTATCGGGGATGGAAAAGATCCCAAAGAAGCGGATATTATCTGTTACGACGGTTTTTGCTCCGTTCATCAGCTCTTTAGCGTCGATGACATCGAGTTTTACCGCAACAAATATCCCGGAATTTTGATCGCCGTTCACCCTGAATGTGACCCTGCTATCTGTGAACGTGCCGATTTTGTCGGATCAACTTCTCAGCTTATCAAATACATCACGGAACTTCCGGCGGAGCAAAAGGTGGCGGTAGGAACCGAGTTTAACATGGTAAACCGTCTCCGATCCAAAAATACGTACATTCTTTCAAGTACAAAACCCGAATGTCCGACAATGAATGAAACGACATTGGAAGATTTGTATTTGACCCTCAAAGCAATCGAGGACGGCGCACCGATCAATGAGATTTTTGTCGATGAAGATACGGCGTATTGGGCGAGAATTGCGCTTGAGAGGATGATGGCGTTATGATTTTTAGAGGAGGAATATATGCCTGAAGTTAGCCGTTTCTTAGGGATTATCATCTCGTTTTATTACGATGAGCATAATCCGCCTCATTTTCATGTAAAATACAATGAATATCGAGCAAGTTTTCTCATTCACGAATTGAAAATTCAAGAAGGGAATCTACCAAAAAAGGTTGTTTCTTTGGTTCTTGAATGGGCTTATGATCATCGTGATGAATTACTTGCGGATTGGGAACTTGCCCGATCAGGTAAAGAACCTAAAAAAATAGAACCTTTAGTATAGGAGGTCGGTAATGATTTGGTTAGTTGATGCGGCATATCGGGGTGATTATCGTGTATTTGTCCGTTTTAATGATGGTAAAGAATCGGAAATAGATTTGGAAAATTACATTAAATCTAAAAACGAAGAGACAGTCTTCGCCCCGTTAAAAGAGTTACAAGTTTTTCAAACGGTTCATTTTGACAGTGATTTGGACACGATTGTGTGGGCAAACGGTGCTGATATTGCACCTGAGCGATTGTATGAAATGGCAGGGTAAAAGCCTAACTTTCCGTCATTCCCGTGAAAACGGGAATCCAGTTCTCTTTTGTAGGAGGAGTACAATGAAAACAATCGAAAATTACAAATTTCGTGACATGATCCTAAAAATCGGAAAAAAAGCGATCAAAGAGGCGCAAGCACGAAGTCTCGCTAATGGTGTACCGAATGTTTATAGCCGTGATGGAGCGCCGTATTTTCAAATGCCAGATGGGGAAATTACCTCAAAAGTTCCGAAAGAGTATCAGGGAATATACAGTTAAGTTCTTTCCCGTCATTCCCGTGAAAACGGGAATCCAGAAAAGTGAAGATAGAATACATGACCCCTGTTTCACAGAAATCTTTTTAAGAAAAACGGTGTAAAATGTTTGAAAACATGTTGATATGTAAAATTATGCTTGGATGTCCTATTGTCTAGTGGATTTCTAGCAAAATGGTACATTTTGGGCATGAATAAATAGTTATACAAAAAAAGTAGGAGTAATCACATTATGAAAAATTCTTTGATTCCGAAGAAGCATGTTATTCCAGGAAAAGATTACTGGTGCATATACAATAGCCCTAGCGTTTTACATCAAATGAAATACACTGGTAATGACTTTTCTAGAGAGAATGATATATCAATTAACATTCAAGATATTCGAGTAATGTTTGAAGGCTATGCAAGCATAAGCAAGTCTAGAATTCCAACAAAATACCTTGTTCCAAAAAGACACTACTGGTGTAGATTTAGTGAAGAAAAGGAATTGAGTTTAATGCGTTACGAACATGACGGATCATTCTACTCAATTTCTCATGATGCTTTTTGGCCGTCAAAAGATATAAAGGTAATTTTTGAGGACTACGAAAATTAGCAAAATAGGGGGCATGTATTCAATCTTTCCCTCGTTCCCATTTTTCAAGTGGGAATGCATATCAAATTTATAGACACACCCACTCAGGAGAGTCACTGGCATTAAGTTAAGAAACCAATGGTTATTTCTGCTTTCGGAAGTGGGACTTTAGTCCCGCTATTTATCCTTTTGCGACACTGAAGTGTCACTTCCAAAAAGCTTAACTTAATGGTAGTGACTCAGGAGAATGGGAGCGAGAAATTTGTAAAATTCTAGCAAAATAATATATTTTGGGTATGAATAAATAGTTAGAAACACGCAGGAAAATGATGGAATATGATACTTCTGACTGGATAGACGCTTCAATCACGTTTAATTTTAACAAAAATCATCACTTTTAAGTAAACAAAAGATACTATTTATTATTCGATTTTGAATAGAAATATGGAGAAAAAATGAAAGAAATTAAGTCATTAGGTTTGAGTTTAGGGATAATTGCTATTATTGGATTTGGAATGAGTGGGTGTGCTGGGCTTGAGCATGCAGGAGTTTATCATGATCAAAGCCTCAAGAAGGGTGATCAGATTATTTACACCCCCT
>JAGXHZ010000115.1 GCA_024635855.1 Sulfuricurvum sp. | reverse complement strand
GCGTCATTTAAACCTATCGCAAAGGGGATCATCATCTGAGAGAGTTGGGTATCCCCTTGTTTTGCCCGAAGTCGTGTGAGTTTATAAACCAAAAAAGCTTTACGGCGATACGCAAGTGCTGGGTATTGAGCGGATCCTCCGGCAGAGAAACCGTGGCACCCGTTGCACCCTTTTGAAAAATAGAGCTTTTTCCCCTGCTCGTAGGCCGATGGGGTAGCAAAGAGTGCAATTGTGCTAGCAAAAAGCAATGCAAAAGTACGCATATTTCCCATTTTTAAACCTTCATAGATTACAATGCCATTATTATAGCAAAACACAGGAGCAACCATGGTTATTGCAAATGCACTCATTTGTGATGCAGATTCGCAACGTAACGGCGATGTTAGAATTCAAAACGGTGTTATTGTTGAGATTGGTCATTCATTAAGCGATGAAGAGATGATTGATGCGAGCGGATGCTATCTTCTTCCGGGTTTGGTTGATACCAATATTTCTCTCAAAGATGGTCAACTAAACGGCAAAAATCTTGTTTCTCTCGCACGTTACGCACTTGCCGGCGGAGTGAGTACAGTTGTTCTCTACAGTGATTCTAATCCTCGCATCGACAACGAAATTACGTTAGAATTTGTCCATCAGCATCGACACACAAAAGAGGGTGCAACTATCGAGTGCAGTATCAGTGCGCTTAACGATGCAGGTGCTCTTAGTAATATTGCTATTTTGTTGAAAAATGGGGCACTGGCAGTATCCACATCAACCCTGTGCGATTATAATCTTATTAGCCGTATCGCCCAATATCTCCAAATGACTCATAAACCTCTTTTCTATAAAGCGGTAGATAAAAGCCTTTTCCAAAGCGGTGTCATGGCAGACGGTTTTGTTGCTGCCAGATTGGGTTTGAGCGGTATTTCTCCCCTTTCTGAGATCGTTCATGTGGCATCCATGATTGAAGTGGCACGTCATTTTGGAATCAAAATTGTTTTTAAAAGCATTACTGAACCACGAAGTATTGAATTGATTGCGCAAGCCAGAGTAACGGGAGTGGAGGTAGAGTGCGAAGTTAGTTTGCATCATTTATTGAAAAACGACTCCGAGTGCAAAGGATATGATTCGGACGCAAAAATCAATCCTCCTTTGGTGAGTGAAGAAAAACGGGCATTTTTAATCCGTTCGCTTCAAGAAGGAAATATTCATTTACTAAGTGCTTTACATCAGCCCAATTCTGATATTCACAAAGACATTACTTTTAATGATGCCAGTTTCGGAACAACATCGATCGGGGAGTATTTACCTTTATGTTATACGCATCTGATTAAAAATGAGACCATTACAATGAGTCGTCTCATAGAATTAGCATCTAAAAATCCGGCAGACACGGTGGGAATGAGCAAAGGGGTCATTAACGTGGGGATTCCTGCGGATTTGATTCTTTTTAATCCCAATGAGATGACGCAAGTGACACACCATCACTCATTGTATAAAAATGAGACTCTTCACGGTCGAGTCATGATGGCGATACAAGGGGATGAGGTAACACGGTTTTAACTTTCGTCATCCCGTGTTACGACACGGGATCCAATTTTACAACGACTTAGCATTCCTAAACTCAGAAATCTCAGCTTCGACCATCTCATCGATCATAATAGTATAGAGTTTGGTGAGAAGATTGGGGGAGACTCCAAATTCCATTGCTCGCATTCGAACACGATCCATGACCGCTTCCATTCTCTCTTTACCTTTGATTTCATCTATGGAGTGTTTAAATTTGGCGGCTTGTTTAACGTACGCATTACGTGCAGCAATAAATTCCACAATTTGATCGTCTACGGCATCAATGCAGTTTCGAAGTTCTTCCAAGCTTTGGCAATCTACTGTTTTCATAAGTAACATCCTTATAAATTATTATTCGTATATGATAGCATTATAACAATAAAAATAGTCCAAAAAGCCATTAGATGGGGAATTATTACAAATTTATCACACTTCTCTATATAATAAACTCTTATTATCATTTTTTACATTCATTTTATATAATCTTATAATACTTTAAGGATTGCGGGATTAATATGCTTGCACTTTAAAGAGTAATAGGAGAATCAAACCCATGAACATTTCAAGACGTGACTTATTTAAATTCGCAGGTATCAGTGCAGCCGCTGCTGCAGTATCAGGATGCAGTACCACTGCTTTTAATCCACTTCCGGCAAAAGCAGCAACACCTGCTGGCGTTATGCTTGGTAAACATCAAGTTGTTATTATCGGTGGAGGTTTCGGCGGTTTAACGGTTGCAAAAGAACTTAAAAAGATTGATCCAAAGTTTGATGTAGCGATTATCGAAAAAAATGACAGCTTTATGTCTTGCCCATTTTCAAACTGTAATCTTGGTGGAATTGAGGGTGTAAACCTTGGTACATTGACACATGACTATTCTCAAGCGGTTGAAGCAAACGGATATGGAATGTTGACCGCTGTTGTTACGGGAATTGACCGTGCTGCAAAAGTGGTTCATACATCAAAAGGTTCAGTAGGTTACGATATCTTGGTTATGGCTCCCGGTATTGATTATAACTACAAAGGGCAATTCCCAACATGGGATGCGGCAAAAATCGCAAAAGCAAAACGTATGGCTCCGGCTGCATTAGTTCCGGGTGGTGAGCACATCGCATTGGATCGTATGGTTAAAAACATGGAAGACGGTGATGTTGTTATCACAGTTCCATCAGGTAAATATCGTTGTCCTCCGGCACCGTTTGAGCGTGCAAGTATGATCGCAAACTACATGAAAAAAGAGGGAATCAAAGGTAAAGTCATTATCTTGAATGAAACAGCAGAAGTTGCAAAAGGTGCAGCGTTTAAAGAGTCTTGGAAAGAGATCAATGCAGGTGTTGTTGAGCACAATGACAACTGTAAAATTGTAGATGTTGATTTCGACAAAAAAGAAATTACGTACGTTCAGACAGTTTTTGCAAACAAAGAAGACACTGAAGGTACAAAAACAACAAAAACACTTAAATACGGTATTTTCAACCTTATCCCACACAATATGTCTAACCCAGTCATTGAAATGTCAGGTGTCGCCGTTACTCCAGACGGATTCAAAAAAGTTAAAATGGCAACAAGCGCTGAAAAACCGGTTTCATTCCAAACTGCTACGGATAAAAGTGTTTATGCGGTCGGTGACGTTGTTGGTCATGGGATTCCACCAAGCGGACAATCAGCAATCTGGTCAGGTAAAGAATGTGCAAAAGAGATTGCTCATGTTCTACACGGTAAATCATACAGTGTAGCATCAGCACTACCATACAAAAGTGCAAACGTGTGCTACTCAATGGTAAATGGAAATCCAGAAGAAGCGATCATGGTTAACCATGAGTTTATGGTTTCAGGTCCGGTTATCGGAAGTAAAGGAAGTGTTCCAAAAGGAGATACTGTAAACGATAAATTCCGTTCAACAGGTCTTGGAAAAGCAACACACGATTGGTACAAAGGTGCTATGAGAGATTTGTTTAGCTAAGCAATAGTTTTCTCGTTCCCAAGCTCCAGCTTGGGAATGCATATGATTACACAGACTAAGCAAACAAACGAGAGAAAATCAAAATTTTATTTTACAAAAAACCTGCTAAACTACACTCCACAAAATCATTCACACGGAAATCATCATGGATAGAAGAAACTTTTTAAAAGTAGTTGCTGCAAGTGCAACAGTTGTGGCGATAAGTCCATCGCTTATTCGGGGCAATTTGTATGCGTCAGACGGAACGCTTTACAGAGCGTATGAAAAAACACAGCTCATAGGAGCGGATGGCAAACCGATTTTAGCGTCAAAACTGGAAAAAGAGGTCAATTATATTTTTAATTATCCTTATGCGTCTACCCCTTGTTTGTTGGTCAATCTTCCTAAACCGACTTTGACTGATGTTGAGTTGACATCAGAGAATGGTGAAAAATATCTTTGGAAAAGCGGTGTAGGCAAAGATCGTACGGTTGTTGCCTACGTAGCTATCTGTACGCATCAGATGACGCATCCAACTCCAAGTGACAGTTTCATCATGTATGTTCCTGAAAAAACACCGACAATAGCATATGAGAAAAGCGGTATTATTGTGTGCTCTTCTCACATGTCAGCATTCGATGTTCGTGCAGGGGCAAAAGTTCTAGGAGGAGCTGCGTCTCAGCCTCTCGCAGCAGTTGTTTTAGAACATGCGGCTGATGATACCCTTTGGGCTGTCGGGATTTTAGGTTTGGATAAATTCCAAGACTATTTTAAATCGTTCAAGCCGGAGCTTAAACAGTTTTATAACGGTCCGGCTGAGGCTAAAAAACTCGTTTCTATTTCGGCGAAAACAGTTAAATTGACTGAATTTTCCAAAGAACTAATCCAATACTAAGAAGGATCATTATGAAAAAATCACTAATCACATTAGTACTTTCAGGACTGTTGGCTACATCGATTAATGCTGCTGAAAAAGACCATCGCTCAATGTTGATGAAAGATATGCGTACCATGCTTGAATCCATGGAACAAATTCAGCGCGGAGGACTTTACAGTTCACCTGATGAGATGAAAGCAGGGATCAAAAAGCTTCAAGGAACGCTTAAATCGTTAGAAGGGGATGACGTAAAATGGATTTTGCCAAAAGATCAAAAATACGCCTATCAATTCGCTCAAAAAACAGCAAGTATGCTTAGACTTTATTCAAATGATATGGTTGCATCGATTGATGCAGGGAGAATGGATGATGCACTGGAAGATTACAATCAGTTGTTAAAACAATGTACTTCATGCCATATTCGTATCCGTAACTGGTAATCTATTGTCATACCGTACTTGCTACGGTATCCACTAGTAACTTGTGGATTCCGTGTCGTGGCACGGAATGACGAGACTTCTTCCCCCAAATCAAAATTCATTTTTCTTATTTATCACATTTTTATCTTATAAGACTATAACATCTCAATATTAGTGTAAAAATAATAGAGTCTAAAGACTTTTTTAAGAAATGAATGGTAAACTACTCGCAAGATCCATATAAGAATTTCTTATTAGGACGGCTTTTCGAAGGAGAATGAATGAAATTAGGAAAATTAAGTTTAGTGGCTGTAATGGCTTTAGGAACAAGTGCGTTTGCTATTGATAATGCAAAAGTAAATGGTGGGGTTAAGTTAATTTATCAAACTGCAGATTGGGAAATGACTGCAGCTGAAAGTGCCGCAGGTAAAAAAACTGGTTTATTTGAACAAGGTACAGTAGGCGATTATTTATCAGGAGCTTCATACGGCGGAGCTGCATCAGGTGGTCTTTCATTTACTGTTGGTGGTACAGCTGATCTTACTCAAGGTGTTAGTGCTGGTGCTGAAGTACAAGGTTTCTCAACGCTCGGTCTTGAAAATAATCTTGTAAGCAATGTAATGGCAAATGGAAGTGTCGGGACAGCTGGTGTTACAGCTCAAAATGCTAACGATGCAGCATCTGTGGCTCAATTGTGGATGGCGGCAACTTTAGGTAAGACAACGGTTAAAATCGGTCGTCAAGAACTTGATACACCACTTGCATTTACTGAAAAATGGAATTTGATTAAAAATACATTTGATGCAGCGGTTGTTTTGAATAATGATCTTCCAGATACAACTTTGGTTGCTGCATGGGTTGGCAAACATAATGGTGTTACTGATGGTGCAGGATATGTTGCACACTTAAATACTTATACAACATTCGGTGCAAGCGGAGCTTATGCTTTTGCAGCAGTAAATAAATCAATTCCAAATACAACTGTTCAGGGTTGGTATTATAATGTTTTAGATGTTGCTACTGCTTATTGGCTACAAGCAGATTCTAAGGTTATGGGAATGGTTGATCTTGGAGTACAATATTCAAGCTTAGACCCTAAAGCTGCAGGACCAAAAGATTCAAAAATTTGGGCTGTTAAAGCTGCTACTGATGTAGCTGGATTTAATGTATATGCAGCTTATTCAGATGCAGATAAAGATGGTGTTGTCAGTTTTGCTAACGTTTCTACAGCAGATAAAACGAAAATTTATACTGGTGATGGTTCAATCTATATGGATGGTATTGTAACTCGTCCGGGTGCAACAGCGTATAAAATTGGTGCTTCAACTAAGATGGTTCCTGGTGTAGCTTTGGCAGCAAGTTATGCAGCTGCAAGTGATGTAACCACTGCTGGTAAAGATATTTCAGCATGGGATGTTACGGCAAGCGGGAAAATCGGTGCGCTTGGATTGACAGCTATTTATACTCAACTTGATAATAAAACAGACACAGCAGGTGTAATTGGAGCAGCAGGTTCAATTTATAGTGGTCGTGATAACGATACTCTACGTCTTATTGCTACATTGGCTTTCTAATAAACTCTTCTTTCAGGGCCTTCGGGCCCTTTCGATTCTCCTTATATAAAACTACCGCGCTAGAACTCGTCACTCTAGCGCACCTACCTTTATTTTAAATCCGATTTGCCTGCCGTTTTGGCGTTATGTTTTTTTCACTTTTGTTTTTATTTTCCGCTGTTGATTGTCGTAGGAAAAAAGGAATTGTTTTTTCGGGTCTTTTTGATAAATCTTCCATTAGGGCTTTTTGTACGACTTCAGGTTCATTGTTTAGGATGAGATAGTCATGGATGAGTGTTATTTGGCGATCTAGGGATATTTTCCACGTAGAGAGGGTTTGGGTGTAGATCCACTCGCTAAAGGCGTAGAACCCGTTAAAAACGCTCGGTACTTGGTCACATTCCGTCCATAACAACTTCACCGTATTCTCAAAACTTCCGCTGTTATAAAAAATATCCCAAAATCTGGCAAAGCGTTTCATTTTTTGAATTTGCTCAAAACTTAGATTGTTGTTTTGGAGAATGTCATACGGCGGTGTATCACTGTAAATCATTCCATGCTCTTTATCGTGACGGGAGAGAGTTGTTCCTGAGAGATTTTTGAGGATACCGATTTGAATTTCACTGTGGGTAAGGGAAACGAGCTTATCGAGATTGCGCCCAAATCCTGCCAGTGTTTCTCCCGGAAGTCCGACGATGAGATCGAGATGCATGTGTGCTTTGGTTTCATTTTCTAAAAATTGAAGATTTTCAAATATTTTTTCCAGTCGAAGCGGACGGTTAATCCCTTTTGCAATAATGGGGTCTAAGGTCTGGATACCGATTTCAAGCTGCAATGAGCCTTGAGGAAAAAGGGAAATTTTGGCTTTTAGTACATCAGGGAAATGGTCAGGTATCACTTCGAAATGAGCGAAATAGGGTGGTTCTTTAGAGAGGAAAAAGTCCAAAAGACGATTGGCAAACGTCATATTGAGATTAAAAGTACGATCGATGAATTTAAAACTTCGCGCACCACGCTGCCACAGTAGTTCAAACTCTTCGATGAGTTCATCCAGTGGAAAGTTTCGTACCTTTTCATCCATAGAGGAGAGACAAAATTCGCACTCAAATGGACATCCGCGTGAAGCTTCGACGTAGATGGTTCGGTTCGCTACGTCTTCGTCACTGTAAGCACGGTAGGGGAGAGTAATAGCTTTTAGATCAGGCATGGTGGCTTTGATGAAACGGGTTTTTTTGTCATCCCGTACTTGATACGGGATCCATTTTTGTATTGTGGATTCCGTGTCGTGGCACGGAATGACGGCAGAGAGAATTTCCTTGCAAAGTTCATAAAACGCCACTTCGCCTTCACCGCTAATGATGTAATCAGCACGGCTAAAATCAACACGATGGGGAGTATATCCAGCTTCCGGACCGCCTAAAACGATAACGGTATCAGGGGAAACTTTTTTAATGATCTCGATAAGTTCTGCTACTTGTGAGGCGTTCCAGATATAGACACTCATCCCGATAATTTTAGGGCTATGTTTTAGAATATCTTCGGCGATGGTTTGGATTTGCTCATTGATGGTAAATTCGACTATTTTGGTATCGTTTTGGAGCTCATGCAAGTTAGCGTAGAGATAGCGAAGTCCTAAGGCGCTGTGAGCATAGCGGGCATTAAGAGTAGTTAAGAGAATGGTGCTCATGATTGGGGTGCACTAAAATAGTGTCCATCGGTTGTGAAGAGCTTGAGTATTTTGTTGTATTCGCTAAATGCTTGTTTGTAGACATGCTGGTTTTGTTTGCTTGATTCATACAGTTGGGTAGCGCTCATTCCCGATTCCAAAGCATTTTTAAGAAGTTTGGTACGACGAAGATAGGTGAAGGCGAGGTTGGGGAAATGTTCATGAATTTTTGCTTTTATGACGGTGGCATCGTTGGGATTATCGATCATGTTGGCAAAGACAAGAATGGTTTTTTCTTTATAATTTTTGATAAAAATCAGGCTTTTCATGATGGAGTTTAAATCATTGGTTGTGGGGACGAGGATGATGTCTGAGTTACGTAAAATCTCATCGACATGATCAGCATCAAATCCTCCGAAATCGTAGACTGTATCAGGGTAAAGGGGTATCTTCTTAGGGTAATATCGGGCGTTTTTGTATTTGTTAAGAACGACGGACATATCGTTAGTTGCGTAGCGATAGCCTAGGTCTTTGGCGAGTGAAAAAGCAAGAGAAGTTTTACCCACTCCCCCTTTGGTAGATGCGATAGAGATAATAGCCATGATTCACCCATAAGTTTTTATGCAAATATAGCATAAATCGTATCGTTATTGGCTAATTCGTGCTATTCTTATTTTAATAAAGTACAAGAAGAAAAAGGAGAGTGTATGCACTATATTCGTCGATTTGATTCTCTTGGATTAGATAATCTGGCTTTGGTGGGTGGTAAAAATGCCTCATTAGGTGAAATGATCGGCTCTCTCAAAGTGTTAGGAGTAAAAGTTCCTGAAGGATTTGCCGTAACGGCGGATGCGTATCGTGCATTCATCGAGCACAACCGTTTCGAGCCAAAAATTCGTCAATTGTTTTTGGATGTCGATTTGAGTAATATCGAAGCACTCAATCGATGCGGAGACGCCATACGAACGCTGATGTTCTCCGGTGATATGCCTGAGCTGTTAAAAACCGAGATTACAGATGCTTATCAAGCAATGGAGAATGAATATAGTATGGTATCGGTGGATGTGGCGGTGCGCTCTTCGGCTACGGCGGAAGATTTACACGATGCAAGTTTCGCAGGACAGCAAGAGAGCTATCTCAATGTTCGCGGCAGTGTAATGCTCATCGAGCACGTCAAACGCTGCTTTGCTTCACTCTTTACCGATCGGGCTATCAGTTATCGTCACAGTCGTGATTATGATCATTTTGCTGTTGCTCTCTCGGTTGGAGTTCAAAAAATGGTACGCAGTGACCTTGCAAGCAGCGGGGTGATGTTTACGATTGATACTGAAAATGGTTCGGAAAATTTGATATTAATTAATTCAATATGGGGATTGGGGGAAAATATCGTCGGCGGGCGAGTGAATCCTGATGAGTTTTATGTCTTTAAGCCAACACTTAAAGAGGAAAAAATATCCATTCTTAAACGTCAAATCGGTTCCAAGGCGCTCACGATGACGTACGATGAACG
>JAGXHZ010000114.1 GCA_024635855.1 Sulfuricurvum sp. | reverse complement strand
TTGAGATATTTTTCAATAAACGTTTCACCGCGATTAAAAAATCGTAATGCTTCATTGGTTGCAGATTCATACATCTCTTTAAAATCTTCCGCTTTCTCAACGATACGCATACCGCGTCCGCCTCCGCCGAAAGCCGCTTTAATAATAACAGGGAAACCTATCTCTGTTGCAATTTTTTCTGCTTCATTGATGTTGTCAATTGGCTCGTCCGTACCTGGGAGCATAGGAACGCCTACGGCACGCATTGCAACTTTAGAGGCCATTTTATCGCCAAAAAGGGCAATATGATCCGCTTTTGGTCCGATAAAAACAATTCCGTTATCCGCGCATGCTTGCGCGAATTCAGCACTCTCGGAGAGAAATCCATATCCCGGATGAATCGCATCACAATCGGCTTTTTTAGCCAAAGAGATAATGCGCTCATAATCCAAATACGCTGCAATCGGATCACCCATAATCGGATAGCACTCATCTGCTTTACGAACCCAGACACCGTTTACATCTGCTTCAGAAAAAACAACGACACTTTTCTTACCAAGTTCTTTACATGCACGGATAATACGTAATGCAATCTCACCACGGTTTGCAATCAAAATTTTATTGATCGTTTTGTGCTCCATCGGATACCCCAAATAATGAATTTTATTATGAAAATTATACCTAACCTAATATTAAACTATAAAACCTCAATGTTATGCTGTTCATTCTTTTGTTTTTTTCTTTATTTCGTTTATAATAAGAAAAAAAATGGGGAATTCATGAATATCGCCGCCAACATCACCGAACTTATCGGAAATACCCCTCTTGTGAAGCTCAATGTCCCATCTAACATTTCAGGTGCAACAATTTTAGGCAAATGTGAATTCATGAACCCTACGAGTTCCGTAAAAGATCGCATTGGATTCAATATGATTAAAACAGCCATGGATGAAGGGAAAATTACTAAAGAGACCCTGATTATAGAACCCACAAGCGGTAATACAGGGATTGCTCTGGCTTCCATCTGTGCCGCTTTAGGACTTAATCTTACCCTCACTATGCCAGAGTCTATGAGCATTGAACGACGTAATCTGCTTTACGCCCTTGGAGCCAACCTCGTTTTGACACCTGCATCTTTGGGAATGAAAGGGGCAATTGATGAAGCCAATAATCTCAATCAAAATACTCCAAACTCCATTGTTTTACAGCAATTTTCCAATCCGGCCAACCCTCAGATTCATCGAGAGACAACAGCCCAAGAAATCTTACGTGATACCGATGGAAAAGTAGATATTTTTGTGGCTGCAGTGGGAACGGGTGGAACCATCACGGGGACAGGCGAAGCATTACGTGCAGTTTTGCCCAACATTCAAATTATTGCAGTAGAGCCAAAAGATTCATGTATCCTATCAGGAGGCAAAGCAGGTCCGCATAAGATCCAAGGGATAGGTGCAGGCTTTATCCCTGATATACTTAATACCACCCTCTACAATGAAGTCATTACCGTCAGTAATGAAGATGCTATTGCAACCTCTAAAAAACTTGCTCGCGAAGAGGGAATTCTCGTAGGTATCTCTGCGGGTGCGAATGTTTATGCCGCTATTGCAGTAGCTTCTCGCCCTGAAAACAAAGGCAAAACCGTAGTTACCATCCTTTGTGACACCGCAGAACGTTACTTAAGCACAGCACTGTTTGAAGTCTAAACTGTTTTTGGAGACCATCTTGTGCAATAAGGGAGTTGCCCATCATCTCTCTTATCATCAACGGCGGTTGGATTTAACGTTACAAAAGTTTAACCTCGCGGCACACTATAATCTCTCAGAACTTATAACGCCGCCGGATGAGACTCTGTACCGATGTCGTTTTTTGTATGATGATTTACACTGCAGTATTGAATACCATCCCTACATTCCAAAAAAAATCACCTCACTGCGTTTGATTCAAGACAACACCATAGAATATTCATCCAAATATGCCAATCGTAATGATTTAAATACCCTTTTTGAGTTACGAGAGGGATGCGATGATATACTGATTGTAAAAAATGGATACCTCACCGATACAACCATCGCAAATATTGCCATTTTTATCAATAATCAATGGTTAACTCCAAAGTTGCCTCTCTTGGAGGGGACAACACGTTCTCGACTAATTGATGAAGGAAAAATAATTCCTGCGAATATAAGTATTACAGATGCCCTTGGCGCATCAAAAGTCGCCCTCATGAACGCAATGACAGGGTTCATTGAGATGGAAAATGGTATAATGATTTAAACATAAAAAAATAGGTTAATCAACATGTTATACGATATTATTAAAAGCTCTTCGTTTGCCCGACTCATGGAAAATCATGTTCGTGACATGCTCATTTATCTGTTTGAAAATGATCAAAATTTCGGGATTTTATGCAAAATCGAATCGGTTAGCTTTGACCCTGTCCTCCCTAAACCTATTGCCGATGAGTTTAGATCAATGACACTCTTTTTTCTTGCAGGATACACCTTTGAAAGTGCTCGAATCGACAATGATATTTTAATTTTTGAAGCAGGTTTTGGGCAGGAAAATATTGGCAGCTTTGTAAGCGTTCCTTTGCTATCCATCGTGCAAGTAATCATCGATGATACTCCGGCATTTGTGAATTTGGCACTTCCACATGAGCGAGTAATGCCAGCAAACAGTGAAAAAAATGAAGGGGTTCAAAATTCCATGAGTGCCTTTCTCTCAAATCCTGAAAATCAGAAATTTTTAAAAGAGACACCTAAAAAGTAGTTAGAGTTTTAAGCCTAATAAATACGTTACAACATTATCAATAAAGGCATCATGCTTGCGCTCTTTGCTGTAAGCGATGTAAAACTTGCGTTTGATTTTAAAGTTTTTGATACGCGCTTCAAATAATTTTCCCTCTTCTACTTCATCTTGAATAACATGGCGAGAAATGACCGACACAACAGGACGTTCAGCATTTTTAGGAGAGCGAAGGATCGTCTCTTTGATCGCCGTAGAACTTGCTACTACACCGATTACGCTAAAGCTGGAGCACTCGACACCGATCTCTTCAAAGACTTCTGCAGTCAGTTTGCGGGTATGCGAGTTTTCATCGCGGCAAATCCAATCGAATTTATATAAATCCTCTTTACGAAGCTGCTTAGGAATAGGTTGATTGGAAAAAATAACCAATTCGTCTTCTTCCCATTCACGGTAAATAATACCCTCTTTCATCACAGGCGACTCAATCAGCGCAATATCGATTTTTTTATCCATCAACTGATCGATAATATCTTCCGAAAGGGCAACACGAATATGAACTTCATTGTTAATTTTATCTTTTAAAGCCGCGAGATACATTGGAAGAACATAGTTTCCAATCGCGTATGAGGCCCCTACAATAAAGGTGAATTCTTTATTGATAATTTTCAGTAAATCTTTTTCACTGCTAAGAATAGCTTTTTCAAGTCTAATGGCGATTCGATAAAGATCTTCACCCTCTTTTGTAAGTTTAATCCCATTTTTTTTCCGTTCAACAATACGTGTATCAAGATAATCTTCGATAAATTTAATCTGTTGCGTTACCGCAGGCTGTGAAATTCCGAGTTTTGCAGATGCTTTTGAAAAGCTTTTTTCTTTAACCACGGTTAAGAAGGTCAAGAGTTTCGCAAAGTCTTTTAACATAATAATTCCTATAAGTAAAATCTATGCAGGTATTATAACCCATAATTATGACCTTGGCAAGCTATTGACATTTTTTTCACACTTTGAGTAAAAATTGGGCTATAATAAAACATCTAATGCTATGAAGGCTCGCTCGGATATGGATAAAATTTTTGATAGTCTCAATGATGCTCAACGATCGGCGGTTGAGACGATTGATGGTCCGTTACTCATCCTAGCAGGCGCAGGAAGTGGAAAAACTAAAACCATTATCTCACGTCTTGCCTATTTACTCGACTCTGTCGGCATCCCCTCCAACCAAACGCTCACCTTGACGTTCACCAACAAGGCTGCCAAAGAGATGCGTGAACGCGCCATGGGGCTTATCTCTCAAAACAGCTATCCGCCGTTACTGTGCACCTTTCATAAGTTCGGTTTATTGTTTTTAAAATTCCATATTCATCTACTGGGACGAAGCAATACCTTTGTCGTAATTGACAGTGATGACAAAAAAAAGATTCTCAAAAAAATCAACGCCGATTTGCCTACTGCCCTTGTTGCCAGTGAAATTTCTCGTTATAAAAATTCATTAATTGATCCAAAAGAAGCCTACGCACAAGCTGAACTTACCAACTACAAACATATCGCTAAAATTTATGAAGAGTATCAAGCCTATTTGCTGGATAACAATTTGGTTGACTTCGATGATCTTCTCTGCCTTACCTACAAACTGCTCGATGAAAACGATGAACTTTGCACTCAAACCAGTGAAAAATACCGTTACATTATGATTGATGAGTACCAAGATACCAATGAACTGCAACTGAGGTTGCTGCAAAAACTCTGCTCTACCCACAATAATCTCTGTGTCGTGGGTGATGACGATCAAAGCATCTACGGCTGGCGCGGGGCGCATGTACGTAATATTTTAGAGTTTGACCAAGACTTTCCCAATACCACCATCGTCAAACTCGAACACAACTACCGCTCCACACAAGCCATTCTTACCGTTGCCAATTCCCTTATTGAACATAATCGCTCACGATTGGGAAAAACCCTTATTGCCACCAAAACAGACGGGGAGGATGTCAAAGTCCTCAGTGCACATGACGAGAACGAAGAGTCTCAAAAGGTGGCAAAAGAGATTCGTCGCCTTTTAGACAGCGGTGTTCGCGCCAATGAAATTGCGGTACTGTACCGGATCAATGCCCTTAGCCGTTCTCTCGAAGAGGGTCTAAACCGTGCCGGAGTTGCCTACAAGCTTGTAGGGGGATTACGCTTTTATGACCGTGCCGAAGTCAAAGACCTGATCAGTTATTTGCGTGTTATCACCAATGTTCATGATAACTTTTCCCTCAAACGTATTATCAACAAGCCCAAACGAGGATTAGGAAAAGCAACCATCGAAAAACTCGAACTCTCCGCAATGGCTGCAAGTAAATCGATGTTTGAATTTATTGACACCTTGTCTGATGGTGAGCTAGAAAGCCTTGCACGTAAAAAAAGCGTCGGTGAATTGCGCAGTTTTATCCGTGAAATCGTCGAATTACGCGATATTGCGGAGGAAGCCATTTACCAATTTATCGATCAGCTTGAAAATCGCTTTAAAATCAAAGAAACACTCAAAGGGCTCCCTGATGAAGCCGATAAAATCTCCAACGTGGATGAATTTTACGGACTGTTCCGCGATTATGTCAAACAAAACCCTGAGACCTCACTCGCCGAATTTCTAAACGATATTACCCTCCAAAGCGATCAAGATCAGGTTGAAGGGGAGAGCATCTACATTATGAGTATTCACGCTTCGAAAGGGTTGGAATTTGAACACCTTTTTGTCATCGGAATGGAAGAAGGTTTTTTACCTCTAATCGGAGATGGAAGTGATTTGGAAGAGGAACGTCGCCTTGGATACGTTGCTTTTACCCGTGCCAAGAGCAATCTCACCTTATCAAGTGTCAACAGCCGTTTCTATAAAGGTCGTCGCACAGAACTGCAAAAAAGCCGCTTTATCAATGAGGCGGGTTTGTGCGAGGGCTCACTTATTTTAGAAAAAAATACTGCTTACAAAAAAGGAGATTTAGTGCGCCATAAAATATTCGGTGCCGGACGAGTCGAGGGTGTGAGTAAATCAGGACGTGAGTTCAAACTGCTCATCAACTTCGGCGGCAACAAGCGTGATATTCTTGCCTCCTTCGTAGAGAAACTTTAATTGAATCGTCTTTTTGTAGCCTATAAGCCCGCAGGGATAAGTTCTAACCATTTTTTAGGGCGGATAAAACGTCGGTATGGGGTAAAAAAAGCAGGCTTCTCAGGGACCCTTGACCCTTTTGCAAAAGGGGTTTTAATTGTCGCTTTTGGTAATCACGGTCGCCTCTTTCGTTTTTTAAACAAAACTCCCAAGCGCTATCGTGCAACGCTGTGGCTGGGAGCGTATTCCCCCACGCTGGACATTGAAGGGGTAGAAGAGATTGAAACGCTCGAAGCTTTTCCTGTTGAAAAAATAGAAACTGTTATTGCCTCACTTCAAGGAGAACTGAGCTACCTTCCACCCAAATTCAGTGCAAAACGGCTTAATGGAAGACGTGCCTACGAGTTTGCAAGAGCCGGTATCGACGTTGAACTCAAAACCATTACGTCTACAATTCATGAGATAAAAATGATTCACTATTGCCATCCCTTTGTCACATTTGAAGCAAGTGTTTCTGAGGGCAGCTATATTCGCTCATTGGGTGAAATGATTGCAGATGCTCTTGGGTACTCAGGCTCACTTAGCGCACTAGAACGCTTGAGTGAAGGACAATTTCTATTCGATAATGAAAAAGCAATCGATATAAAAACAGCTCTTGGCATCCCTAAAAATCGCTATAATGGCACTAAAGAAACTGTTCTGTTAGGTCAACCATTAGAGCGATCACTTTTTGATATAAACGAAAACGGAACCTACTGGATTGATAACGATGAAACAATCTCCATTGTTGAGATTGCCGATGATAAGGTTCACTATATTCTCAATAAGGTTGAGGCATGCTAATACTTTCACGAAAACTTGATGAATCCATCCTTATTGGGGATTCAATAATGATCAAAGTAGTCGCCATCGATAAAGGAGTCGTTAAACTCGGTATTGATGCTCCTGCTCATATTCGAGTACTGCGAAGTGAACTCATCCGTGCAGTGGAAGATTCGAATAAAGCAGCTTCCATTGAGCATGATGAATCACTTTTACATCAACTTGCCAAAAAATTCAAACTATGAAACGCTATAAAGCCTTTGCAAAGGTCAATATTTTTTTAAAAATCACAGGGATGCGAGGAAACTACCACACCATTACCTCTCGATTTATGCGAGTATCCTCTCTTTTTGACACCCTGTGGTTTGAACCGAAATTAACCCCTGAATTCGAAATCAGAGGAAATTTTGACTGTGAGATACATTCAAACACCATTTACAAAGCTTATAAACACCTCCTTACCTATACACGCTCAAACGCATTATCAAATCTGATGGAAGAGTATGCCGTATGCGTTGACAAACAAATCCCTTCGTATGCAGGGTTAGGCGGAGGAAGTTCCGATGCCGCCACCTATCTTCATCTGTGCAATGACACTCTCCATTTGGGATTAAGCATCGAAGAACTCTGTGAAATCGGCTCCGCCGTGGGTGCTGATGTCCCCTTTTTCGTTTATGGCTACGAGAGTGCCAATGTCAGCGGAATCGGAGAAATCGTTCAGCCGTATAACGAGAAACTCATTGATTTTGAAACAATTACCCCACCCATCCAAATCAGTACCCCTGCGGTCTATCGCTACTATCGCGACCATCTCTATACCCCCATCAGTACTGAGGAAGCAATCCGTCTTGAATCAATACCCTCTCTGGATATTTTAACCTCTATGGAGTCCAAAGAAGCTAATGATCTCTACAAAGCTGCACTTGGATGTTATCCTGAACTTGCCGAAAAAGAGGGATGGTTTTTCAGCGGCAGCGGCAGCAGTTTTTTTAGAGTAAAGGAAAGATAATCATGGGCGAAAACATAGCCACCAATAAAAAAGCCTTTTTTGACTACCACATCGAAGAGAAATTCGAAGCAGGTCTTGTCCTTCACGGCTCTGAAGTCAAAGCCCTGCGAGCAGGACGGGTCAACCTCAAAGAAGGATTTATTAAAATCGTTCGAGGGGAAGCCTTTTTATTTAATGTCCATATCGGTGTTCTCGCGACAACGCACCATTTTTATGCGCATGAAGAACGGGG
>JAGXHZ010000113.1 GCA_024635855.1 Sulfuricurvum sp. | reverse complement strand
TCAAATAATTGATGGCTATACTCTACTCTCTCCCCTGATGGAACACCGCCGTATTTGGAAAGTCTCTAAAAATAACGAACAGTTTGTGATGAAATTTCCGATGACCCACGATGATCCTCAAGCACTCGATGAATTTGTCCGAGAAGCATGGTACGCCAAACAAGTAACCCATAAAGCCTTCGGTCACGCATGGGTTCCGGAAGTACGAACGGTCCGCTACTACATGATGGAACTGGTTGAGGGGATAAACCTGCGCGACTATCTCAAAAATCGTACAATTTCCATCGATACCGCTATTGAGCTTGGGAAATTTTTGCACAAAGCCGAAGCCCATCTGCTCCATTTGGGACTGGTTCACGGAGACATCAAACCTGAAAATATTATCGTCACCAAAAAAGTGGGTGAAGCAGGAGTCACTTTCAAAATGGTAGATTTTGGCTCCATCGTCGAAATTTTCTCTCTCAACTCCCGTGCAGGAACCCCAAGCTATCTTGCACCTGAGCGTTTTACGGGAGGAATTATCAACGAATCGAGTGAAATATTCTCCATCGGAGTAACATTGTACTGGGCACTTACGGGTGTTATGCCCTACGGTGAGATCGAGCCGTTTCAAACACCCACATTTAAAACACCCAAACGGCCTATCAAGCTCAACAAGAATATTCCTGGATGGCTTGATTCCATCATTATGCACGCCATTGCACTCGATTCCAATGAACGCTACGCTCACTACTCAGAGTTTTTTTACGAGCTTAAATCGCCTGAAAAAGTAAAACCCTATTTTTGCAAAGGTATACCGCTAATAGAACGTTCTCCTGTTACCTTTTATAAAAGTGCTTTTTTAATAATGCTCATTCTTGAAATAATCACTCTTATGCTCTGTATTTCAAAATAATTCTGTTGTTATCAAGTTTTAATTCCCTCTAAATTATTATGAAACTATTAACCATAAATTATGTATCATAAAACAAGCAATCTACTAATACCCTAAACAAAAAAAAGGGAGTTTTAACGATGAAAAAGCACTATTTACTAATCTTAGTTTTATCAATAGCACTTGCAGCCTTGGCAAAAGAGAGTCAGCTCAGTGTCAGTGCGAATACCATGTCTATGGATTACACAGAATTTAATTTAGATGGGTCATTTGCTGATTCTGAAAAAACAGATGCATTAGCAGGGTTTAGCCTAAATTACACTACTCGAATAAACGATGGTCTGGATGGAGAAGATGCCTTTCTTGACATTGATTTTTCTCGATATCAGGGAAATACTAGATATGATGGATTTTATCTTGATGCTTTTGGTACTATTATTGGACCTGCTAATAATCTAACTACGAAAAATACCATTACCGACAGTAGTATTAGTTACAGTGAGACTAAAAAATTGGATCAAGCGCTTTGGTCTGTGCGTCTTGGCATCGGATACCGATTATGGGAAAGAGAATTAGCCGATGGTCATAATGAACAATATGCATGGCCATATGGATCTATTTCTCTAAGAATTAACGGGAATATTTTTTCTGATGACAATATCGGAATTTTAGCTGAATACCACAGAGCAATTTCTCCTAAAATGAAGTCAAATATGTTAGGAACATTTGATTTAGGACGTACCGATGGCTACAGCATTTCTATTCCTTGGATACATACAATTACACCGGAATGGGCATTAAAATTTGCCTATTCCTATCAAACATGGGATATTGAAATGTCTAATAAAATTTTGTTTCATGATGGCCCTGTCCTTAAGACGGTTCATGAGCCTCGTTCAGAATCCCATTTTAATATTTTTAATGCCGCACTAATGTATTACTATTAATCAGAGAGAAAAATTAAATACTTTATTTTTATAAATCCCGTAAACTAAGCGACACTTTCCCTTTTTGGTGATCTACTTCAACTACGCGGATATGACGTAACTGCTGATTGACACTCAATATTTCCAGCGGATGAGCAATCCGCTTTTCGGACATCTGAGAGATATGAATCAATCCGTCATTTTTAAGCCCAATATCGACAAATGCGCCAAAATCAGCGATGTTTCGTACAACTCCTGAAACGATTGATCCCTCTTGAAGCTCTTTAATGTCAGTAAGTCCCTCTCGAAACATGATGGGTGGTAATGTCTCACGAGGATCGAATCCCGGTTTTTTGAGTTCCAATATTATGTCTTGGAAGGTTAATTCTCCAATACCCATCTCCAATGCCAGCTTCGGAATTTGTTCTTTTGTAAGGGTATGGACATCGTATCGCGTACTCAATGTTTGCGCCGCTGCGTAACTCTCAGGATGAACGCCCGTATTATCGAGAATACTTTTCCCCTCACGAATACGAAAAAATCCCGCACACTGCTCATACGCTCTTGCTCCCAATCCTTTGACTTTTAAAAGGTCACTTTTACTTTTGTATGCACCTTGATTCTCACGATGTTCGACAATCGCACGAGCAAGTTTTGCCCCAACTCCCGCAACGTATGACAGAAGCGACACGGATGCACTGTTAGGATCCACACCGATACGATTTACCAAATCTTCCGTCACTTCGCCCAGCTTTTTTTCTAAAAGCTTTTGATCCACATCGTGCTGATATTGCCCTATGCCCAATGATTTCGGATCGATTTTTACCAATGCTGCCATCGGGTCACGAAGACGCTGAGCAATCGAGATGGCTCCGCGTATCGTCACGTCGAGATTCGGATACTCCTCTTGTGCGATTTTGGATGCCGAATAGACCGATGCTCCCGCTTCAGAAACAACCGTATACGAGAGATTAAGCCCCTCTTCTTGATTGACACGGGCAAAAAATTCCTGTGTTTCGCGTGAACCCGTACCATTTCCGATGGCGACACCCGTGATGTTGTACTTTTTTGAGAGTTCTTTAATCACTTTTGCCGAAGCCGCATAATCGTTTACCGGAGGGGTAGGATAGATCACGGCATGGGCTAGATAGGTTCCGTGTTCATCCACAACGGCTAGTTTACACCCCGTTCGATACGCCGGATCGGCTCCCAAAATTACCCGCTTGGTTACAGGAGGGGTATTGAGGAGCTGTGTAAGATTTTTACCGAATGTTGTGATGGCTTGAATATCCGAACGTTCTTTTATCGTACTGTGAATCTCACGCTCCAACGAAGGGAATAACAGCCGTTTAAATCCGTCTAAATACGCTTCGAGCAGTATTTCATTGCTTCCTTTTGCATTTCTAGGGAGCCTGAATTGTTTGATGGAACTCTCCACACGTTGGATATCATGCGAAATTTTAACGCTTAGCTCTTTCTCGTCAACCCCTCTCATTAACGCCAGATAACGGTGAGAAGGGATAGAAGAGATGCGCTCACTTTTCCCCGCCAATTTTGCAAACAATCCCTCTTCTTTGAGTGTTTTTGTCCCTTTTATCTCAAAAGAAGAATAGTCAAGAAGTTGTTTTCTCCAGTGCTCCCGTTCACGCGCATCATCACTGTACGCTTCCGCTACGATATCTTTTGCCCCCTGCACCGCTTCATCAACGGTTTTTATGGTCCCTTTGACAAACTCCCCCGCTTTCTTTTTGAATTCTGCCAACTCCAATCGACCGCTTTGCAGAATATTCGCCAAGGGTTCGAGTCCTGCGGCTATCGCTGATGCGGCACGAGTATTTTTCTTTTCCTTGAACGGACGATAAATGTCTTCGAGCACTTGAAGCGTTTGTGCTGCGTTAATGAGAGTAGACAGCTCAGCACTCAACACTCCCCGCTCTTGTATCAGTCTACGAACTTCTTCTTTACGCTCCAAGAGTTTTTTGGAATACGCATAAATCGTCTCAAAATCACGCAACTGCTCATCACTTGCACCCCCCGTCATCTCTTTACGATAACGGGCGATAAAAGGGATAGTTGAACCCTCTTCGAGAAGTTTTAAAATCGACTCAATGTTGTTTTTAGAAATACCGGTTTTTTGAGTGAGGTGGTTGATGAGTGGGGTCATAATGTTCCGTAATGATTTATTTTTCGAGAATATAAAGATTATTAGTTGAATGAGTTACTGCCGTAAATCGCTCTTTTAGCTCGCGGTCGAATGTCATAAGATAGACATTAGTATTTTGCAAAATTAACGATTGAAAGTTTGCTAACAATATATCATCCGCAACATTTTTTCCATGATCGCATTTGGTAAAGTTGAACGAATTGAGCGTTTTTTTATAGTCATACAGTTCGGCTTCCCACTCTTTTCGAAACAAATACAAAGAATCAGGATTTGCTGCCACATAAATATGATTATCAGGAATATCGTATTTTTCGATAACATCGTTGAACATCGAGCCGATATTCGAAAAATTTTCGATGTCCCAGAATAGATAATGACCATTATTTTGGGTCGCTTTGGGTTTGTTGATGAGGGTTAGACGCTTGGAAATATTGTAATGATTATGGGCAATATCGTTGGTCAGTTCGATACTATTTTTGAGCTTTTGTGCATCTTGTGTATCAAATCGCAAGATTTTACCCAGTTCGATGTAAAGCTCGATTTCTTCTAATTCCTGCCGCGCTCCCCCTTTTTGATAACTTTCAAGGGCTTTGAGCTTATAGCTGGGAAAAATCAAACCGATTTCCATTTTTTTTTGAGTTCCGAAAGCACTTTTTACTTTGGAAAAAACACGTCGTGCTTCGTCGGTATTATCAAGTTCGAGTGAGCCATAAAACTTTTGATTTATAATAATTTTTTGCATTGGCGTATTTTAACAACCGGAGCTTACAAGAGACTTCTGAAAAATTGATGATTTTATAATCAGCTTCTAGGTACTATATTAGACTATAATTTTCTCATCAATTTTACCTAAGGAGAGTCCATGCAAGATCTAGTACGAAGCTATGCAGCGAATGCTCCGCTTATCCAAAAATTTATTCTCTCAACGCTTGGAAATGTCAGTTTAAAAACACTCAATGTTCACTTAATCGAGCGACTTTACAAAACCTTCCCAAGCTTGGAACTTCTTTATATGTCGGATGAAGGATTTGTCCAAAACTCCCCGAATATCTATCTTAATCGTGAAGAACATCACCATATCGGGGTGGATCGCTCCTATCTCATCAATGAAGTTGAGATTCAAAAAGGGCACTACATCAGCGATCCTTATATCTCAACGGCTACCGGTGCTTTATGCATCACCGTGGTCTATGCTGTGGGAGAGGGATATCTCTTCTTGGATTTTGGTCTCCGAAAACTTTTAGAACGATTTGACGTTATCGAAAAAAATGACGTATTCAAATTCCTTAACCGCACCTCTTACGCTCTTATCGGCGGAGGACTGCTCTTTTTTGGGGTCTTTGTCGTGCTGTATGGATTTTATACGTTTATAGGGTATTTAGTGGGTGTTGCTCCGCTCTCCATTGACGCAGTCTTTAAGCCCATCATTGCTCTCACGCTGGGTCTTGCAGTTTATGATTTGGGAAAAACCATCGTAGAACAAGAGGTACTTCCAAGAACTCAGCATGTCAGCGACGTCTTTAATCCCAAAACGTTGTTAAATTTTTCGGTCTCCATCATCATCGCGTTACTCATCGAAGCACTCTTGGTGGTCTTTAAAATTTCACTCCATAACTACAAAGATTTACCCTATGCGTCAACGTTGGTTGCTGCTCTCGCCTTTTTATTGCTCGTATTTGCGGTGTTTGTGTACATCATTCGTAAAACGGAAAAAAAATAATGCTCTCCTCTGCCTGCCAAGATACCATTCGAGCGGCTGTTTGGCTCGCCACCAAACCGCGAGATGAGTATTATCGTATTCAAATCATCAGTGAAGCGCTCGATCTTCCCTACCATTTTTTAGCAAAATCACTCCAAAAACTCGTTCATGCAGACATTTTAACCTCACATCGAGGAGCTTCCGGAGGGGTAAAGCTCTCCCGTGACGCGTCAGAAATAACCCTCATCTCAATCATCCATGCTGTGGATGGTACGGTCTTATTTGATACGTGTTTATTGGGAATCGGTGAATGTGAAGCTGAAAAGCCGTGCGCCCTTCATGCCCAATGGGAGATTTGGCGTAATGAAATCGATGACATGTACTCTGCTATGCGGCTTAAAGAATTGGTTGCTGATTTTTCTACCAGCAAAATAAAACGTCTTTAAAAAATTTCTAATTATTTGCTTGTTTCAACGATCAAGGGCGATTGATTTTCAAATTTTAAATAGAGCAGTCGATGTTTGGGGGAATCGTACACGCGAAACAATTCACACTGTTTTGCGATACGATCACTGTGGATCGAATACAGTGTTTCAGGTGCGATAGGTATGGTGATGAGCGAAGAGGATTCTAACCGTATCAACGTATTATCCGCTTTTAGTACCAGCCATACAACGTATGGACGATCGATTCCATACAACGAGCGGTTTGAACCTGTAATCAAGACCGTGTCAAAATCCTTGCTCATGCTCGTCGAAACAGTGACTGACTGTGCGCGGTCTAAGTCGGTTCGCAGTAATGATAGAATTTGATTTTTTCGCTCAATCACAACTTCTTTTTGTTGAAAAAATATTTGTTGCTTTCGTAACTCATCAATCGCCCCGAATAAAAAAACCGTGATAAGCCCAAATAAAGCTATTGAAACCACCAACTCGATCAGGGTAAAGGCATTGCGTCTCATAGAGAACCCGATGTAATACGGAAAAAAGATTTCTGCTCTTGGGGATTTTTTAAAATCACTTTTTGGATAGCAATCGAAGCCGTTGTCGGATCTACCCCATTTACGTTGGTTGTCATAAGAGGGTTGAGAATCTCTTTAGGTAACAAGCGAATCTCATACGAGGTTGATTTCAGCGATTCAAGAATCACAGGGTGATCGATGGTATAACGAGTCTCTACAATCTCATCCGCACTCATAACTCTGCCATCGAACGCCTCATTCACTTCTCCGGCAACCAAACCCATCATAATCGATGAATCAAAACGTCCAATGGCATTTATAGAAACGCTCGAAGAGTTGGAGATCACCTTCATCAACGCCATCGTAGCGATGGAAGCAATGGTTATGGCAACCAGTGTTTCGATAAGAGAAAAGCCTTTAGAAAGTGCCATACACGTCATCTCCTCTCAGAGGATAGTCAGCTTCATTAAAGAGCATATTTCGTAAAGCCTCTTCACTTCCCGCAATGTAAGGTTTATTTTCACCAATAGGGGTATACGCATAAAATTTATTATTGCTCTTTAATATCACGGGAGTGACCGATCCATCAGGACGAAGCGACATCTCAAAACACCCTTGTTCTAATCCTTTTTCCGTCCGTGCGACAGTATTCCCCAACCGTTGAAGTTCGCCAAAACGATCAAAACCATAACGCTGTATTGTCTCATTCGAATGCAGATTCAACACCGTAATGACTTTCCCCTCATTTGAAAATACACGGCACGTACTACAAGAAGTATCACAAAACATACGGATTTCGCTTGATTGTGAAAGAGATAAAAGAGTAGTTTTGAGCGTGGATATACTCATCGTCGTGGCGGTGACTTTCTCTTTTTTTAACGTAAATATACCAATCGAATAGACAATCCCAACAATTATCATAACGATCAGTAATTCAAAAAGAGTCATCCCCACACGAAATGTTTTCACTTAGCGGCACTCGGAAAGTTTTTGATCCTTATCTTCACCTTCTCCACCCTCTTTTCCATCAGCACCTAGAGAGATGAGTTCGACAGAACCATCGAGATTGAGATATAAATACGGTTTATTCCACGGATCTTTAGGAAGGTTTTTCCCCTCAATGTAAGCACTTGGAGCATACGAAGTGTATTCGTTAGGATTAGGATTTGTGATAAGTGCATTCAATCCCTCTTCACTCACAGGATAAGAACCATTGTCAACTTTGAACATTTTAAGGCTCTCATTTAAACTTTTCATCTGAATACAGACCAATTTTTGTTTGGCTTCACCGCTTTTTCCCGTAATATTAGGAATAACAAACGCCGCCAAAAGTCCTAAAATAATGATAACAACCATAATTTCTATTAAGGTAAACGCTTTTCTTTTAGAATCAAATTTCATTCTATAACTCCTATTGTTTTGTAATTGCTATTGTATTCTAACATGAAAAAATGATGAAATAATAAACCATTTTATAAAATCACTTCTGCCACTATAGTGTAGTATTCCTAGATCTTGAATTTCAATGAACCAAATTGAATAATTTTTTGTTCATAAAAAATTCATTTGCACCCGCTATACTTCTTTTTAAAATATTAAAAAAAAGACAACTTAACTGATATGAAAAAACGTGGAATAGTTTTGATGATGACCTTGGTATTGATAACGCTTATGATGGGCATCGTTACTTTAGTGCTGACGCAAAGTGACCGATTGTCACGGTTGGGGAACAATGCATTTTTTCAAAGTGCGTCGTTACGTGCCATCAATGATTTGGAGCAACAGCTTCCTTCACTGCTTAGTCCCATTTCCGGAGCGGAAGAGCTGGATTTAGCCATGCGTCTGCCATTGCAGCTGGAAAATAAAAAAGGTGATTTTAGTCTCAAAGCACAACTCTCATCGCCTTATAGCCGGTTCAATATTAATACCCTGATGAGCTCTGATGGGAAAATCAATGAGGCGAATCTAGCGTTGTTCATGCGGGTATTTGCCGTGCATCCTATTGCTGATGCTGATATGCTTCTTAAGCTCGTTTTTGATACAATCGATACTGATACAGCAGAGCGCGGGACGGATACGGAAATTAGCCAATTGCAAAGCGACTTTAAAAATGGTTTGATTGCAAATGAATCTCATTTTAATCTCATCTTATCGCGTTATATTGAGCTGACAAAAGATACGGCGGTTTTATCAATACCGTGGAATCTTTATATCGGCTACGAAGGGGAGAAGATGGATTTTAATGCGATTAATGCTGAAACACTCTCTCTCATTCTGCCCAATACTTCCTCTGAAAAAATCCGTTCACTTACACTTTTTCGCACCAAGGCATACGTTACGAAAGAAGAAGCCATCACAGCAGAACCTGCACTTGGTGCTGTTTTTGACAACTACTTTTTTATTTATAAGGCAGGTGTTTCTTACAACCTCGTATGTGATGTGCGCCTCTTTGAAAACAGCCATGAAGAACACATGAAATTTCAATATAATCTTGTAGATAAGAAAGTACAACGTGTTGAATTTCTTTGATATGACAGAGTTGATCAAATCATTGTGCACTAAATACCCATTTATTCGCCGTTTTTTCTGTGATTCTGCACCTTTGGTCTATGCCGATACCCTAAGCCTTGAACCAATTTCTAAAGAAACCGTTTTAGTCCTCTCACCCAACGACTATTGGGCATTAGCCGTAAACTTGAATGCAAAGAGCGCAAAAGAAGCGGTAAAATACGCACCGGCATTATTTGATCTAAGCGATCAATATCGTTATGAAGCGCAAAAAGTAGAAGAAAATAACTATATTTTAATCGCCTACAATCCCGATGAAATATCCCAAAAACTGCTTTCGCTTCCCCACTTTTCACTGATCCAAAAAGTCACGTTTGCCCAATGGGTATTTGCGCAAGAGCCTCGGCCCATCCATCTCCCAAACGGAAAATATTTAACAACGATTGAGGGAATACTCATCGTGATGGATGCCTCGTATATCAATGCGCCCTCTTCCATAGAGTTAGATGAAGCATTGGCACACCCAAGACCTTTTTTAAAAACGGTTTCCATAGAAGGATTTATCCCCGCAGCGCTCACCCAAAAAACGCTCAAAACTACGCTCTTTATTTTACTCATACTCTTGGTAAATTTGGGTACTCAAGCACTGTTTAGCTATCAAGAATCCACCAAACTCAGTGAAAAAATGACCGAGATTTTAAAGGCTTCAAACCTCCCTGAAACATCGCTTGAGAGGGAAGCTATGCTCGCTACATTAAAAAATAAAGAAACCAAACAGCTTCATGTTCGAAAAGTGTGCAAAGAAATTTCCGATCTCCACGTAGAAGCAAAAACCATTGCCCCTCCTCCTACAGCGCCTGTTATCTCAACTGCACCCAGTTCCTCACCCGAGGGAATTGTCCTCATTCCGGGATCAAAGCCGGGTGAAGCAAATCGTCTTTTAGTCGAAAACAACTCATCAGCAGTAGCAGTAGCAGCGGCAGAAATAATTTCTTTTCGCAATGAGGGGATACAAGAGCTTCATTACGATGGAAATACTATCAATCTTACCATCGATACACGCGATTCAAGCGCTGCTGAAAAACTCAAAAATGAAATTACCAAACACTTTAAGCAAGCACAGGTCAATAGCCGTAACACACAGCTAGAGGTTCGATTAAAATGAAACCAAAAATTCTTACCCTCTCCTTGTTGATAACCTTGGCACTTGTTGTCGTTACCGCACTGGGAGCGTTATGGGAACATTCAGCCGCAAAAGAGTTACGACAAGAGCATGCAACGCTGACGCAGCAAACCAAAACAATCGACCTCTTAAAAACACGCTGGGGTGTTCAAGAATCTCTCAACGAGTTTGAGTATTTAAAAAATCATCCCAACCTCGTCAAACAAGAAAAACGGGGAGGTAATGTCTATTTTGAATACGACAACCTTTCATTACTGGAATTCAATCGTATTTCAAACAAAATTCTTAACTCTATGCTGGTAATAAAAAAGCTAACCCTCCGACGCAACAGTGCATCAAAAGGGATAATTCTCGTGGAGATTGAATCATGAAACGCTCTTTATACGTTCTCTATATTCTTCTCATCGTCATCGTGATGATCCCGAAAGAAAAGCTTTATTTCACGTTTGAATCGATACTTTCCCAGCATCATTTGTTCATTAATAACGAAGAATTCACCAACCGCTTTCTCTTTTTTGATGCCCTCAATGGAGACGTTTTACTGGATAACCAAGAATTTGCTTCGATTGAGTCGATTCGGATTTCACCGTTGCTTTTTATCAATCAACTAAGCCTCTCAAACATCAATTTTTCTCCCCTGTACCGAAACTTTTTTCCCGGTAAAATCGACTCGATTGTTTTCACCTATTCTTTACTTCACCCTTTGAGTGTAAGTATTGACGGAGAGGGTGATTTTGGTCATTGTGAGGGTGATTTTGATCTACTTGATCAAAAAATTCGTGTTGTTTTCGAACCAACACCACAGCTTCGACGTTACCCGCTGCTTGTGAATAAATTACATCAAGCGAAGGAAGGATTGGTCTATGAAAGCAATTTTTAATGAATCAGCACTTCAACGCTTCAATCTTTTGGCTGCTCCGCTGGTATTGGTTTGGAGTTTGTCAACACTGGGCGGAGCGTTTTTATCAAACTCACCGACCCAAGGGTTTACCTCTCGATTTGATCCTTTTTTCGAGATTTTTCATTTTGGTCAAAAATTTGGTATTGCAGAACATTTCGGCGGTGCGATACATACCAATAGTGTCACCACGACTAAACTTGTCCCTGCTCCACACAGGATTAAAGCAATTTATCGCTCCGCTTCGGACTCTTTTGTCAGCATCAGCGATACAAATACGACACTCGTTGTCCCTTTGGGCGGAATCTATAAAAGTGTATTTCGTCTCACCGCACTGACTAATTCGACAGCAACCTTTCGCGGATATGGCCAAACGTATCACCTGCGACTGGGACATGATGATATGCTTAGCTCTCGAGAAGTCGTAACGGAATCGGTAGCCGATTCCGCACAAGCGGGAGTGCAAGAGGATGAATCGCGTACTATCGCGTACCAAACCATTAAAAGTCAGATGAGTGATTTGCAGAATATTGGAAAAACTATTGATATTTCAGCCGTTGCCAATGGAGCAAAAATTTCTGGATTTCGCGTCAATACGATTGCACCTGAATCCATATTTGCACAGCTTGGTATTGTAAATGGAGATGTTATCCTCGCAGTCAATAATAAAAAACTTGAATCGTATGCGGACGCGCTCGCGGTTTACGCTCAAGTTCCCAATCTTCGAAGCCTTCGCATCACCGTTAACCGTAATAACCTCCAAAAGGAACTTGTCTATGAAATCACCCGCTAAAATTTTTCTCTTATCAATGACACTCGCGACTCTTTTAGGTGCAGCTGCTAATGAAAAAGTTTCCCTTGCGATCGACGGGATGGGAATAACCGATTTGATTAAACTGGTTGCTGCTACATCTCATAAGAATATTTTTATCGGAGAAGAGATTCCCGGAACGATCAGCTATGCCGGCAACAGACCCATCAACAAAAAAGATCTTTTTAAAATACTGCAAAGTACCCTCGATGCGCGGGGATATACTCTGGTTGATACAGGCGGGGGGTATTTGAGCGTAGTCAAAACCGTTGATGCAACCCAGATGAATCTTCCGTTGATGCAAAAAAGTGATATTCCTCAAATGCAAAATTATATCTTTACGTTCCGTTTTGCCTCTGCCGAAACAATGGCAGCGAAGATCAAACATTTCACCACCAAAAACGCAAAACTTACCGCCTCCAAAGAGTCCAACTCCGTTATCGTGACCGATTTTCCCGAAAATATTGCCACCATCAAAAAAGCAATGAAGATATTGGACATGAAAGATGAGACCCTCGCAAACATGACCCATGTCATCCCTCTCAAAAATGCAGATGCCAAATCTCTCGTGACAACACTCAATACAATTTTAGGAAAAATGACCTTGATGCCGGGTCAGCAGCCGCCTAGTATCGCCAGTGATGACAGTACCAACTCACTGATTGTCATAACCAGCGATGAGCTCTTTAAAAGTTTAGAATCGACGATACTAAGTCTAGATCAAGACCGACAGCAAGTGTATGTGAGAGCAAAAATTATTGAGATTAGTGAAAATAAATCCAGAGAAGTAGGAATTAAATACGGCCTCTCAGGTGGAGCAGTCGGATCGAATGGGATGTTTACCTTTGATTCGCGGCTTGGAGACAACTCAACTCCAGCAGTAAATCTGGACGCTTTATTGCCTCTTGCCACCTTTAGCGTACCAACAATTACAGCAGGACTTGCGTTAGGAGCCAATATCGCCTTGTTAAACTCCAACGGAGCGGCCAATATCCTCTCTGAACCCTCTATTTTGTGTATCGACAACCAAGAGTCCAGTATCTATGTCGGAAAAACGCAGTCTATTAGTTCAGGAACAACTAGCGGCGTAGGTTTCTCCCAAGAAAATTTCACCCGTCAAGATATTGGTCTCACCCTCAAAATCAAACCACGCCTCTCCAATGACAATAAAGTGCTTTTAGGAGTGACAGCTAAACTTGAAGACATTGAACCAAACTCAATCGCAGATCGCCCCAGTACTACAAAACGAGAAGTCCTTACTTCTGCCATCGTCAATAATGGAGAAAGTGTCATTATCGGGGGACTTATTCGAGAGAAAATCGATGAAACCAACACTAAAGTTCCCTTTTTAGGAGACATACCTATTTTAGGAAATCTCTTTAAAAACAAAGCAAATAATCGCGACAAAATCAATCTGGTTATTATCCTCACTCCCTATATCATCGAAAAAAGTGGTGATTTAAATACGTTGCGAGCCCAATTAACCGAGCTTGATGCGATTCAAGATCGCTACATTACGAATATGACGAAAAACATCGAAGCCAAAAAAGATGCCAAACCATGATAACGTTCCCTTTTTTGGATGAAACACAAATTTTGTTCACTTATCCTGAAAATATTGATGTTGCCCTGTGCATTCGTCACTCACTTTTGTTTTGTACGTATGAGGGAGAACTCTATGCTATTATCCCTGAAACACAGCATCTAGCCGCGCTTCAGCTTTTCAATAAACTCTCTCTCACCTATCCAATCGCGCATCTTTCCCATGCAGGATATGAAAATCTCTACTTGAAATTTTTGGAACATAAAACGGATCTTGATATTTCTAAAACTGTTTCCGGCAGCAATGAGTTCATCGATGAAGAGTTATCATTGGTCGATTTCATCAAAAATTCGGCGGATTTGCTGACCAGTGAAGAGTCCGCCCCGATTATCAAATTTGTTAACACCATCTTCTACCAAGCAATCAAACGAAAAGCCAGTGATATTCATATCGAAACGCATGAAAAAAAAGGGGAAGTACGATTTCGAGTCGATGGCGCACTCATCAAACATATTGATTTGGACAAAAATATTATTGATCTCATTATCAGTCGTATCAAAGTCATCTCTGCTTTGGATATTTCCGAAAAACGCCTTCCTCAAGACGGACGAACACAGATCAAAGTAGCCGGTAAAAGTCTCGATGTTCGTGTTTCAGTCCTTCCCACGTATCACGGCGAACGGGTAGTTTTACGGCTTTTGATGCAGGCAACCTCGATTCCCTCTTTACGAGAGTTAGGCTTTGATGAGAAAACGACCTCAGAGTTTGAAGAACTTCTCAAATTTTCACACGGTATCATC
>JAGXHZ010000112.1 GCA_024635855.1 Sulfuricurvum sp. | reverse complement strand
CCTCTTCGCTCATAATACTGCATCTTTCAGGTGTGGAAACGTAGGTCGCCGCCTGGCCTCGGAATTTTTCTTTCCTCTTCACAACAACAATCACAAGCATCTTCTTTTATTAATCAACAAATACTATTTTTATTACAATCTCTCTTTATAATCGGAAATTTCCTCTTGCTAAGCATATATAAAATCAATTCTAGTATTTTTTATAAGATTGTTACTATTCGAAACACTTTCTTCTTTTCTCAAAAAGTTATTACATTTTTATAAAACTCCCATTTACTCTTCCTTATTCTTTATTGCTCCCACAATAGGTCATTTGACGTTGTTTTGACGTTGAATGTATCATAATAAACCCTAATAACACCGTCGTATTTTATCTGTAATACTTACTATTCGAAATGCTTATTTTGTGATAATTTCGTGTTAAGTTTAGATTTATTTTAACACCCCTATAATGACACTGTTAACGAATCGTTTACCGATTTGAAAAAATATAATTCAGGAGAATTAATGAAACGTACTATTAAATTGGCAGTTGCAGCAGCAGTTGCATTGACATCAACAGCGGCATTCGCAACAAACGGAGATCATCTAATCGGTATGGGTGCAAAAGCACGCGGTATGGGTGGAGTTGGTATCGGTATGTCTCACGGTGCAGAAACAGCTCTTGCTAATCCTGCATTGATCACAACCGTAAAAGGAACTGAAATTTCTTTCGGTGGTACTGTATTTATGCCAGATGTTGAAGCAGATATGGGTGCAGGTTCTACTAAAAGTGCTGCAGACCTTTCTGTTATTCCTGAAGTAGCAATTGCTCAAAATGCGGGTAATGGTCTTTCATGGGGTATTGGTATGTATGGTACTGCAGGTATGGGTACAGATTACCGTGATGCCTCAGGTGCAACTGCAAACATGAATATGGTCACGAATCTTCAATTGATGCAATTCGCAGTTCCTGTAGCATATAAAACAGGCGCATTTAGTTTTGGTATTGCACCAGTTCTTCAGTATGGTTCATTGGATATTAATTATGATGTGAATGGTGCTGCGGCAGGTGGTGATAGTATTACAAAAGGTGTTGCACAAGATTTTGGTGTTGGTTATAACATTGGTGCAGCATATAGTGAAGAGGGATTGACAGTAGGTTCATCGTATAAATCAGCAATCGATATGGTTTATACAGGACAAATTAAAGCTGCAACGACTCAATTTAATGGAATGATGGGTACTGCTATTTTGTCTGATCACCTAGAACAACCTTCTGAAATTGGTGTTGGTGCTTCGTATGCATTCGGTGGCAATACCATTGCAGTTGATTTCAAGCGTATTAACTGGGCAAGCGCAAAAGGGTACAAAGATTTTGGTTGGGAAGATCAAAATGTATATATGATCGGTTACCAATATGCACAAGACGCATGGGCAGTGCGTGCAGGTTATAACTATGCAAAAAGTCCAATTAAAGAGCAAAATGGTGCGACTCAGCAAGGTGCTGTAAACAACTTCTTTAATCTTGTTGGCTTCCCAGGTATTGTAGAAAAACATTATACTGTGGGTGGAAGCTATGCATTAAACAAATCTACATCATTTGATTTGGCATACGTATATGTTCCGGAAGCTACTGAAACTTTCAGTATTGCTGGAATGGGTGCTGGATCACTTACAACTAAACACTCTCAAGATGCTGCAAGCGTACAACTTAACTTCGCGTTCTAAGAAGTATTTCTCTCCTCTCGGAGAGACATTCACAATCCATTCACTTTTCTAATCCATAATATGAGATCAAATTGTTGGTGTGTTATTATCGTTTTTTTGATGTCTTTGTGATACAATAGTCTACATAAAATGAGAAGATCCTCAACTTACATTAGGAGATAAGATGTTAAACAAATTTTTGATGGGTGCGTTTGCACTGTCACTTGCAGCTTCTGTTGCTTTTGGTGCCCAAGGGGTAAAATTTTACGTTGGTGACGGCGATAAAGAAAAAGAGTATATGAGTATGGTCAATGAAAAGATTGCTGCTTTGGGTTTTGTCCTTTCAGATCCGCATGAGCATATCGACCATGCGTATAAAACCAAATGGGGTACACCTACGCAAACGATCAAAGGGGTAACGGGTCCTCATCCTGATTTTGATCCTACCTTTAAACCTACTTTGGACAATCTCGGATTTTTCTCTATTACTAACGATGCGGTTGTGGGACCGTTATTGATGAAAGAGCCGTCATTGGGTGGATTCTCTCCATTTAATCTTCATATTTATAAAAAGATGGGTGAAGATAAAACCTTTGTTGGTCACGTTACGCCTGAGACGATGTTGGACATCGTAGGGATAAAAAATCCAGAGGTTCGCAAACAATTTACAGCATCGTTTACAGAGCTTGATAAAATGACCGAAAAAGAGATCAGTTCAAAAGTGCAATACGTCGAGTATAAAGGATTGCCTGCAAAACCTATGATGACGTTTGAAGTACCGTTTGATCGTGCTGGCGGAGTTGAGAAGTTTAAAAGTGATTTCCAAAGCCGATTTGAAGAGGCATTTGAAGCACAAAAATACATCATCGCAGGCTACAAAGACATGAAAGAGTCTATGGACGGTGCAGGAATTAAATTTGATCGTTTTGATGCATATTGGGTCTATTCATTGTGCCATTTCCGATTCTCAGAAGCTATCTTTAACCAAGGTCGTCCAGATGCCGGCGCATTCGCTCCTTGTTCTATGTACATGTATGTAGACAAAGGGTCAAACAAGATGATGGTAGGTATGCCGCGTTTGGAAACATGGACAGCAGTTATGGGACTTAAAGATCCTAAAATGGTTGACTCTGTCTTGAAGCTTGACAAAGAGATTACTAAAATCATGATGGATTTAGGAGCAAAAGAGCTATGAAAAAACTACTATCATTAACCGCGTTGGCATTTGCCATCGCTTTTTCAGGATGTTCTGCCACCGCACCAAAAATTGAAGGTGGTATAGTCGTAGAAAAAATGGTTTCGGCGTACAGAGTTGGTGCGTATGTTGATGTTGAGAGCGCAAAATCAAAATTAACGGCTCAAGGTTTTGAAGTCGTCGGTACGTTTAAATTATCAGAAAATGCTACCACAATTTTGTATACCAATGCGAGCATGAAAGCGGATGCTAACAAACCAATGCGTGGTTTGGCTGCTGTTGGAAGAATGTTAGTGGATGCTGAGCGCCAGCAAGTGCATATCGCTAACCCTATTTATTTTAATAAAGCATTTTTGCAGGATGATTACAATCATGCGACAGCTTCTGCTGAATACATTGCTTTGGAAAAAGCATTTGGTCCATTGAAAAACTCTGAAGATCAATGGGAATTCGCAGGATTGTCGGATTACCGTTTTATGATGGGTATGCCGTATTATCAAGATATGGATGTCGTGGGTGAGGGGACAACCGCAGATTTGGTCGCACGCGCCAATGCAGCTAAGGGTACTGTTGTCCAAATAGGTCCTGATCGTTATGTTGCGTTTGTTGAGCTTGATAAACGTACCAGTGCTTTCCCTAAAAAAATCGGTGCACAAAACAGTGAGCTTTTACCATGGGCTGTGTTAATCGAAGGTGGAAAAGCAAAAGCCTTAAATGCAAAATATTTTATCGCAGTGAGCTATCCGTTGTTAGATATGGGCGGTTTTATGGGAATTATGACCATTCCTGACGCTGTTACAAAAAGCCTTCAAAAAACGTTTAAATAAGTCGTTTTATTCCTGTTCTTGGAAGTGGGGGTTTAACCCCGCATCAAGGTAGGACTAAAGTCCCATTTCTAGAGTCTTCTTTTTTTTCCACTTTTTAAATTTTTTCCTTTTTATTTTTTAGGTATACTTGTGCAACTTCTGTTTAGGAATATTAATATGGCTGATATTTATCAAGACCCAACAAGCAATGAATGGTTTTACCCTTCCAGCGGATATATTTTAAGTGAAACGGACAGCAACGGGATTATTACGTATGTCAATGATTTATTTTGTGAGGTTGCAGGATATACGAAAGAAGAGCTTTTGGGTCAGCCTCATAATATGGTACGTCATCCGGATATGCCGCGTATTGCATTTAAGGGGTTGTGGAATGATTTACAAACGAAAGGTTTTTGGACAGGTTTTGTGCAAAATCGTCGTAAGGACAATGGATACTACTGGGTGTATGCAACAGCTCTTAGACGTGAGAAAAGCGATGGGAGTGTTTCATATCTCTCTATACGTATTAAGCCTCAGAGAAGTGATGTGGATGCGTGTACGAAGCTGTATGCAGAGCTTAAGGCGCAGGAGTAATTGTTCTCGTCATTCCGTGCTACGACACGGAATCCATTACTCTTAAGATGGATCCCGTATCACGTACGGGATGACGGTTTTTGTAGCTAACTAAAGTTTAAACTCGATCTCTTGCAGCATTTTTTTCACAATATCCTGATAATATTTTTTCTGTACATCACTGCCAAGTGCTACCGGCGGTTCGCCATTGTCTGAACCTTCGCGGATTTCCATGTCCAGCGGTATTTGACCTAAGAGTGGAATATTGTATCGTTCGCTTAGGCGCTGTCCTCCCCCTGAACCAAAAATATCATAACGATTTCCAGTATCCGGAGCGATAAAATAGCTCATATTCTCAACTAGTCCTGCCATGGGGACATGGATGTCTTGAAACATTCGAATGGCACGACTGACATCATCGCTTGCGACAAGTTGTGGTGTAGTGACGAGAACACCTGCTGTGATGGGAAGTTCTTGTGCCATGGTAAGCTGAATATCGCCTGTTCCCGGAGGCATATCGATGACCATAAAATCAAGCTCACCCCACGCAACATCTTCGAGAAACTGAATGAGAGCAGAGACGGCAACGGATGAACGCCAGACAAGCGGTGTATCAGAGGTGGGTGTGGTCAATGCTACGCTCATGATTTTGAGTCCGTAGTTTTCACTTGGGATGATTTTGTTATCCTCATTCCAGCTGATTTTTTCCAAATCGGTATTGGTGAGGCGCGGGACGTTGGGGCCATAGACGTCAGCGTCCAATAAACCCACTTTATAGCCCAATTGAGCAAGTGCGATAGCCAGATTGACACTAACGGTACTTTTGCCCACTCCGCCCTTGCCGCTCGTTACCGCAATAACATTTGCTGCATACGGTGCTCGATTGTTTGGTGTCACGGTTGTACCGTAGTTGGTGTCTTTTTGGGTTTGCGCTTTTTTGGTGATATTTAACGATTTGAATTCATGTGCCAACGCATTCTCAATGGCTGTTTTGACGGTAAGGTAGGATTCATCACTTACAGTAAGAAGTTCTACGTGAGCGTTACCATCGGTTACTTTTGCAGTAGAGATAAGCTTTAGCTCACCAAGAGTTCGATCGAGATTTGGGTATTTAAGCGTTTGCAATGCATGTTCAAAATTTTTACTGTTCATAAGGATTTCCTCGGATATCTCGTGCGAGAAGTGATTTGGTTCCATTTGCCTTTTGAGCAAGCTTTGCCAGCGGTACTCGAGCGTGGGGATATTGGAGACTAAGTCGATGATACGCCGTGATTCGCTCATCAATAAGATGATTCAATGCGGCAACTACACCGCCAATTGTTCCGAGTTTATCGGTTTCATTTAAAAGCTCTTTGATAAGCATTTCACGTGAATGCATTTTCAGATCCAGTCCGTTCATCGCAGCAATGTTGATAAAATCGGCGGCGCTTAGATAAAGTCCTGAGAAAAAAGTATTGAGAAAATGATTTTCAAGGGTCAAAAACTTACTGCGTATTTCATGATGGTGTTTTTTCATTTTGAAGCATCCAAGTTGGCTTGCGCTGCTTTTGTAACGTCAATGTCGTTGTCTTTTAGGAGAGATTCAATGATTTCTCTTGGTGCTGCACGGTTCTCAGCAAGGCGCATACGAACCATTTTATCATTGTCGTCAATAAGAATTTTGAGTAATTTAGGGGGCGTGTTGGGATTACCTGAGAGCCCATCGCGTACAATTTTTTCATCACTGAAAAATTTTTCTAAAACATCACTTGGGGTTGAGGGATTGGTAGCAACGAGAGCACGAACGAGATTGATAGAGTCGTTGGCCAAATGACGCAAAACCTTTACGGGAGTATGAGGATTTTTTGCAACTGCCCATCGTGCACCCATGTCGATTGGATTTTGCGAAATATCGATGAGCAAATCAACCATTATAGGACTGTACTCTTTTTCACGTTCATAGACGCAGGTGCGTAATGAGAGATTCATGGCAACTTGACCAACGAGCTGTTTGTCCTCTTTAAATGCATCATAAATCGTGCGTACTTCTTCGATAGGAAGGGTTTTGTCTTCAAGAAATTCAATAAGTGCGAGGGTGTCTGAGTGTTCGATTGCATACGAAACGGTGGTAGTGCTCATACGAGGACTCCTTGGATTTTGGTATATTTGATATAAATGTAACTGAGATACTAGCAAAAACTCATTAAACAAATACTTTTAAGTTCAAGATATAAGGTTGAGAAAAGATAGTAGATTTATAAGAAAACATAAAACAATATCTTATTAGGAAGATTGCACGAAATTGTGATGGGAATGTAACAAATGGTAAAAAAATAGCAAGTTTTAAAACAAATTTAAGAGTTATTAAGAGACTCGAATCTATAATAGGAGCGGTAATTCCATAAGATAGCTATATATTACGGTGGTAATAGGTTATTAGAATATTTAATTTTAGAGAAAAAGGAGCACGGATGAATAGATTGTTAATAACCCTCTGTTTGACGGCATCATTATCTGCGGCGAATGTATTGGCAGCAGATTTTGTAAATAAGGATATTCTTATTTCAGCCGAAGACGCGGTTAAATTGATCGGAAATCCAAAAGTTATGTTTGTATCGGGTGATAACGAAGACATTTATAAACTTGGGCACATTAAAGGCTCGGTTGAGATGTATGCGCACCACTTGCACCATTCTGATATCGATGGTGAGATGCACTGTGCACCTTTATATCGCTGTATTGATGATGCAGAACAAACCATCGGGAAAAAAGGGATCAGCAATGATATGACCGTTATCGCATACGATGACTTCAAAGGTCCCAATGCAACAGGTGTTTATTCATTTTTTGACAGTTATGGACACAAAAATGTAAAAGTACTTAACGGCGGACGTGCAGCTATGATGGCAGTGGATCCGGCTCAAAAAGAATACGATGCATTGAATAAAGAGCTAAAAGCTATTACTAAAGCACAAAAAGATGCAAAAGAAGCATTAAAAAAAGAGGGTGCGGATAAAACGGCTCTTGATGCAACTATTGCAAAAGCTCAAGCGGATTCTACTGCATTAAAAGCAAAAATGACAGCAGTTGAAAAACGTCTTCTCGTCGTCAAAGGGGATGAGGTAGTAAAGCCGAAAACCTACAAAATTGATCCTAAAAAAATCAAATGGAATGTTATCGCGGATAAAGTTGAAGTAAAACACGCGATGGATGATATTCTTAAAAACGGCAGTAAATCAAAATACGTTATTATTGACTCTCGCGGGATGGGTGAAATCATCGGTGAGCGTAAAATGGATAATGTTGCGCGTGGCGGACACATTCCTGGATCTACTTTTATCGAGTGGAGCCAAATTTCGGATGCGGATAAAAAAATGTCTTTTAAATCTGCTGATGAGATCCAAAAGGTATATGACAGCTATGGGATCACAAAAGATAAAACCATTTATGCGTATTGCCATGTAGGTGCAGGACGAAGTTCAGAACACATTACAGCGCTTCAATTGCTCGGTTACAAAAATGTCAAAGTCTTCACTGGAAGCTGGGATGTTTGGGGTAACGACATGAATCTTCCGATTAAACGATAAGGCTCAAATATGACAAAAGTAATGAACAATAATCGTCGTGATTTTCTGAAAGTTTCAGGGATGACGGCTGCATTGGTGGCTTCACAAGGGTCACTGTTTGCAAAAACGAATGTAATGTCGGTTGAAAACGGTAAAGAAAATTACCCGAATACCAACTATACCGAAAGCATGTATCGCAATGAGTTTGCGTTTACGTACGGTAAAAAAGAAGAGCACGGTTTTGCATATCACTGTGTTAACTGTCAAGGTAACTGTGCATGGGAAGTTTGGTCAAATAACGGTGTCGTAACTCGTGAAAACCAATCGGCTCGCTATCCGATTATCAATGCTAAAATCCCTGACTTTAACCCGCGCGGATGTAACAAAGGAGTTCAGCACTCTCAAGTAATGTACCAAAAAGACCGCTTGCTTTATCCAATGCAGCGTGTCGGTGAGCGTGGTGAGGGTAAATGGAAACGTATTAGCTGGGATGAGGCTGCTGAGGTCGTATGTCAACAAATTTTTGATTGTATGACCGATCCGCAACGCGGACCGGATAAGTTGATGGTTCATGCAGGTACCGGTTTGCTCACAGAAGGTCGCCGTGGTGCACCATTGCGTTTCTCGACTCAGTTGGGTGCGATTCGTATTTATCCTTCTTCATATCTAGGGGACATGTTCTCAGGTGCGGCAATCGCATACGGCGAGGGTAACGTTGGATGTACATGGGATTTCATGTATACCGTCGACACGGCTGTTATGTGGGGTGGAAATCCATCGGTTTCTCGTATTCCGGATGCTCACTTCGTTTGGGAAGGGAAATACAACGGGGCTAAAGTCATCGTTATTACTCCTGAGTTCAATGCAACCGCTAAATCAGCGGATCTTTGGATTCCGATCAAAGCAGGTTCTGATAATATTCTTGCAATGAGCGTTATGAACGTTATTATCAGCGAGAAGCTTTACAAGCCTGAGTTTATGAAGATTCTTACTGATCTTCCGTTCTTGGTTGATGTTAAAACGCAAAAAATGATCCGTCGTTCTGACATGGAACATGCGGCAAATGATGAAGATCACCACAAATATACCGAAGAGTTCTATTGTATGAACAAAGCAACCGGAAAAGTTGCGTTGATGCCAGGGACTGAAGGTTCGACCATCAAATCACTTCAACTCACCGAGCAAGGGATTGTTCCAGAACTTGAGGGTTCATGGACGAT
>JAGXHZ010000111.1 GCA_024635855.1 Sulfuricurvum sp. | reverse complement strand
TCTTGAGCGACTATCATGAGCATAGCAAAGAGCATTATTCTCCCGATAATTCTATGACGGGAGGAGGAAGTTCATGAAACTATTAGTATCTGCCCTAGAACACTCCGCCAATATTCATCTGCGCTATCTCGTAAAAGAGCTCGGGTATAATGTTGAACTGTGCGGTATTTTTGATGTTTCATTGGGAGAGAGCATTGTCGATTTACGTGCAACGTCGATCATGGGATTTGTGGATGCACTCACCAAACTCCCTTTTTTCTTTCGTCTGAAAGATGAAATGGTAGAACTTGCAGGAGATGCCGATAAAGTGTTGCTGATTGACTCGTCCGGATTTAATTTGCCGCTCGCGAAAGCCATTCGTAAACGTTATCCCGACAAAGAGATTATCTACTATATTCTCCCTCAGGCATGGGCGTGGAAGAAAAAGCGGATTCCTGTATTAGAGAAAACCATTACGAAGTTGTGTTCTATTCTCCCCTTTGAACCCACATATTACTCCCCTGATGCTCCTATCGAATACGTCGGGCATCCGCTGTTGGATGAAATAACAGTAGAAAAAACATCGCTTGAACCTACTGGAGTGATTACCTTTATGCCCGGCAGCCGTCCGGGTGAAATCAAAAAACTTATGGGAGTTTTTAAAGAGGTGCGTGCTCGAATAGAGTGTCAAGCAATGCTAGTTATCCCCTCACACTTTACACCGGAAAAAATAGAAGAACTTTATGGGGACACGTCCTCTTTTACGCTCACTCATGATGCACACACGACCCTCGCACAATCGGATTTTGCGTTCATCTGCAGCGGAACGGCAACGCTCGAAGCATGTCTCATCAAAACCCCTTTTGTCCTCGTCTACATCGCTAAAAAGCTGGACTATATCATCGGACGTGCATTGATAAAACTTGAGTATGCAGGGCTTGGAAATCTCTTATTTATGCACCAATACGGTAAACCGCTCCATCCTGAGTTTATTCAAAACGATGTAACGGCAGAAAACCTGTATAATAGCTACATTGAAATGGATAGAGAAAAATTTTTTACTAACGCCAGTACGTTGCGAGCTCTTTTAAAACATGGAAGTGCTGCGCGTGTAAGCGAAATAATCAAGGAAACCAATGCTTAGACTTTTTTCATGGGCTAAAACCTATTCAAATCGTATCGTTGATGAGAAAATCATCCCCTACGTTTTTACCCTCTCTGATTCGCCAATGCTGTTTAGAGATTTGCTAAGAACCAATAAAATGTACCAAGACGGCTTAAAACTCGAAGGAAATATTCCCGGTTTTCGTTTTAGTGTCGGAAAGAGCTATATTGTGTTTATAATTTTATGGCATATGATAATGCTTCCGCCTGCAGCACTCTTTCATGCTAAACTGGTAAAAATCGATTGTCACTTGCTCATTATTATGGCGGTCTTGTTTACAGGGATGTTTTTTGCGATGTATGCAATATTCAAAGAATTCCTTATCGACGCAGTAGCACATAAAATTCTAAAACGCGGATGGGAAAATCACTTTCCCCATTTTAACTATGAGCTTCATGCTGCCGAAGTAGCCAATATCTATGCAGAGGCAATCGATAAAGAGATACCGAATAAAGAATTGCAGCTTTATATTTTAGAGAAGCTTGTTGAGGGGAAAAAGTAAAACTCCCCTTACTTCTTCACGCTGTTCAAAATTCCCATGAAAGTGGGAATATTCGCTCCCCCGTCATGACGTTTGAGTTTTACCCCTTTTGAATTCACGAAATGAAAGGTAGGTGTTCCCATATAGCCTAATCCTTCAGGAAGAAAGTCTTTATGGATATCAAGATGAACAGGGATGAAGTTTTTGTTAATCATCTGTTCTACTGCTTGCTCTTCAAATACAACATCTTCCATGTATTCACACGCAGGACACTCTTCCCTAGAAAACATTACCATCACGTTTTTTTTCTCTTTTGCCGCTTTTGTGAGTGCAACATCATACGATGCCACCCAGTTGATTTGGGCAGATGCACACGATGCTAGTAGTGCCAATGCTACGATTGTTTTATTCATTTTATACTTCCTAAATGGGTTAAAAATTCTTTTGGCTCTTTAAAACCGACGATGCCGGCATCCTCTATTTGTTGACCTTTCTCATCAAAAAACAAAATAGCGGGTGGTCCGAAAATTCCGTATTTTTTAGTGATTGCTGTCGCTGCATCGTCGTTGGCGGTTACATCCACTTGCACCAATACATACTCATCCATCGCCGTTTTAACGGTTTCGTCACTAAAGGTTTTTTCTTCAAGCTCTTTGCAGGCGGTACACCAGTCTGCATAAAAATCGACCATTACACGCTTACCTTTGTTTTCTGCCAAAATAGCATCCAATTCTTCGATGGAGGTGATTTTTTCAAACGTTTTATGGGCATTTAGCGAGACTGATCTTTCTTGTTTAAGACTCAAAAAAGGATCAAGAGGATGTAAAATATTTTTTGCTCCTGCCATACCTCCTATCAATAAACTAATTCCATAGAGTAAGATCATAAATCCGAGGGCTTTGACGTTAGCACGAGAACTCCATGAAGGGTGTTGTCCTAACGGTTCCAAAGCGTTCAAGTTAATCGCAACAAATACCGCTAATCCGCCCCATAACAATAACGTCGTGTTTTCATCCAAGACGCGACCCATCATCCAAATGGCGATACCAAGAAGCATCACACCAAAGATCGCTTTGATGACATCCATCCACATTCCCGGTTTTGGCATAAATTTACCTGAAGTCGTTCCGACAATGAGTAAGGGAACGCCCATACCGATACTCAGTGAAAAGAGCGCAATACCACCCAGCAATGCATCCCCAGTCTGACCAATGTAGATCAAGGCTCCAGCAAGCGGAGCAGCCACACACGGTCCCACAATCAGTGCCGATAAAAAGCCCATAATCGCAATACCGGCAACCCCGCTTCTTTGACCTCCGAGCTTAGAGAGTCGCGATTGAATAAAATTAGGAATTTGAAGTTCATACACATCAAACATTGATAATGATAAAAGGACGAAAACCAATGCAAATACAGTAATAATCCACGGCGTTTGAAATGCAGCTTGTAGATTTGACCCAAACAAACCGGCTAAAACACCCGCTATCGTATACGCTACTGCCATCGATAAAACATACACCAATGAGAGTAAAAACGCTTTTTTAGCTCCCATTCCCTTGCCCTGAGCGAGAATTACCGATGAAATGATAGGAATCATCGGGAAAACGCACGGAGTCAAAGAGAGAAGAAGACCGAAACCAAAGAAGCTGATAATGATAAACCAAAGACTCCCGCCTTTAATAACACTCGCAATTTGATCGGTTTCCGATTCATTTTTAGGTTTTACAGCCTCTTTTGCAGGCTTTGTCAAAGCCAATGCACTCAGATGTGCCGGATCTGCAACGCTTAAGTTATCCGCATCCACCATGATTTCCAATACAGATTCTTGAGGTTCATAACACAACCCTGCCGAAGAGCATCCTTGATAAGAAAGCTTAACACGAACTTTTTGCTCACCGCTAAGCTCTTTAGCCTTACTTAGATCAATATGAGTGATAGGATTAGTTTCATAAACACTCTCCCCCTCATGATCAGCCGTTTTTGTTTCCGTCTCAATAATCGTAAAATTAATACCGTCATTCAAGTCGGCATCTTCAATTTTGAGCTTGTCTTTATACAGATAAATTTGATCACCCAACTCAATCTCAACCGCGATTGTATCGTCCTCCACCGTTGTGATTTTAGGCTTAAATGCTTCATCAGGCTGAAGAAAACTTACTCCAAAAAGAGCCATAGAAAAAAATAGTAAAAAGAAAAAACGCATACTCAAACCTTTTGTACAAATATTCACTATTTTAGCATAATTTTTAAAACGTTCAGAATCGTCTTATTAGTAAATCGGGATATAAGCAAAATGTTCACTTTGTTTATCGATCAGCCCGATGGTTGAATTTGGGGTTAATTTCACATAATCATACACATTGCTTTTATCAATCTTCAATTTTTTCATCGTTGCTTCGCACATTAAAAACTCTACTTCGTACGTATCCGCCATAGTGGCAATCCGCTTACTCAGTTGATCGTGAGCTAAAGCCAACTTTTGATCATTTTTATAGGGTGAGTTTTTCAAATCTTTCACGAAAAACTTATACGCATCACCATGAATGACAACCGCCACATCGAGTTTTTCGAGTTTCCCTTCATAATGACTTTTATGATAGGCAATCCCTTGGAGCACTTTCTTTTCAAACGTTTCAATACTTCCCGTTTTAAGATCGAAAACAACTTGTTTTACCCCTTCTTCTGCACATAAAACGGCTGAGAGTGCGAGGATAAGTAACCATTTTTTCATCGTATTCCTTTGTGATGTTAATTTTATTTTCATAATTATAACTGTTTAGTGTAAAAATAATGTAAATTAGCTAATTTCCTAATAACTATCTTATGCTATAATTAAACACTTAAATAACATCCATAAAAAGGTAGTTTATGTTAGATATGGAACAAAAATTAAAAATTTTTAAAGCCCTTAGCAATGAAACACGTTTTCTGATTTTTAAAAATGTCTTTACGGGTGGATATACATGTTCTCTCGATAAAAAACAAGCCGGAGTTGAAGTTAACCCCATCGCTACCTGCGTCAGTACAGTAGCCGAACATTTTAATTTTTCCCTCCCGACAATCTCCGCTCATATCAAAGAGCTTAAAGAGGCAAAAATAATCTCTGTAGAAAAAAAAGGAAATAAAGTTTACATTGAGCCTAATATCGAAACGATTCGAGAACTATCTGCATGTTTTCAGACGTTAGTTACCAATTTTGACAACAACCGAGAGCTTTTTTTTAATGATATGGTAGCGGTTAAATAAGGCTGATTAGGAATAATAGCCTTTCCTAAATTTTAAGTTAATGTTCCTATTCTTCACTTCAGCTCCTTCATAGCCTCAAATGCTACACTACTTTCATACTTTTACATGGAGTCATACTATGTCCAACCGTCTCGCACTCGAAGATTCCCCCTATCTCCAACAACACAAGGACAATCCTTTTAATTGGTATCCTTGGTGCGATGAAGCATTTGAGAAGGCGAAGCAAGAAAATAAATCTATTTTTATCTCTATAGGCTACAGCAGTTGTCACTGGTGTCATGTTATGGAACATGATGTATTTGAGAACGAAGAGATCGCAGCATTTGTCAATCAGCATTTTGTCTGTATCAAAGTGGATCGTGAAGAGCGTCCCGACATCGACAAACATTTCCAAGAACTGCACGTCCTTCTCAATCGCCGCGCAGGCGGGTGGCCGCTTTCCATCTTTTGTACACCAGATAATAAACCGTTTTATGCAGCCACTTACATTCCACCCCACAATCGCGATAAAATGATGGGATTTAGTGAACTTACGGCTATCATCTCCGAAAAAGTAGCTGCGAACGACGAAAAACTTTTCCAAAATGCCGATGAGATCACCGGTTTTATGAAACCCAAAGAGACACCGACTCAAGCAACCGTGTTGGATGAAAAAATCATGATCCAATTTGCCAAACAAGCGGAACATAATTTCGACCCAATCAACGGCGGATTTTCCAAAGCTCCGAAGTTTCCTCATAGTTCAACGTTAAAAACCCTTATGCGGCTTGAAAGACTTCAATCCGATCCATCACGACGTACAATCATCACCCATACGCTTGATTCGATGGCACGAGGAGGAATGTACGATCTCATCGATGGAGGATTTTGTCGTTACAGTACCGAAGAATCGTGGCTGATTCCTCATTTTGAGAAAATGACCTATGACAATGCCCTGCTGTGTGAAATATATGCACAAGCTAGCATTTATTTCACTAATCCATACTATTTGCGATGCGCCACGGAAACTGCTGATTTTATGATGAAATTTATGATGGAAGACCATCTCTTTTACAGTGCTAGTGATGCGGATACCGAGGGTGAGGAAGGAAAGTATTTTGTTTACTCTTATGATGAAATCACTCAAGCGCTTCAAAATACACGTGTTACCAATCTCGATGAAGCCATGGAAATACTTCAAATCACCCCTGATGGAAATTTCGAAGGTCAGTGCATAATCACCCTCTCATCATTAGAGCGTCCGCAATGGTTTAAGGATTTTGTCATAGAATGTCAAAAAATACGTTCCACTCGAACCTACCCCTTTATCGACCGTAAGATCAATGTCGCATGGAATGCTATGATGATTAAATCTCTCCTAATACTGGGAAAACAGATTCCATCGTATCAAGACAATGCGATAACCTCACTGAATGCACTGCTTTCAACCATGTTCATTGACGGAGTTCTTTATCACACTACCCTCATCCACAAACAACCGAAAATTGAAGCTTTTTTAGAAGATTATGCCTATCTTGCCGATGCATTAATCCAAGCCTATCAAAGCACTTTTGATGAAGTTTATCTCGTACGTGCACAACAACTTAGTAACAAAGCGTTGGAACTTTTTTACCAAAACGGTGCATGGTATTTTAGTCGCGGCGATTTCCCGACTATCTCTGAACTCGATGATGGTTCTTACCCTAGTGCAATGGCGATTATGATGGATGTATTGCTTTGCTTAGGAAGTCTCATTGACGGAAAGTATCGTCATTTTGCCTTCAAAAGCCTCGAATACGCCTCAATCAAACTCATGAAAACCCCGATTTATTATCCCAAACTCACCGAACAAACCATTCGATATCTAAAAGGTGATCGTATTGTGAAAGCACCAAAAGCATTACTGGCACAATTAGATGAATTAAATTACCCATTCGTATTGCTCAAAAATGATGATAGTGTAGAAGGTTTTTTGATTTGTGGCGACAATAGCTGCTTTGCCTCTACTCCTGATGCTAAAACAGTAGAAGAATTAATACATTCAACGTTACAATAAAAAAAACAGGTGATCAGAATGCATTCAAAAGGGTCAATGGTAAGAGATGAGATTGCTGAAGTATCCGATATAACTGAGGTTGTTCACGGAGACCGAGAATTAAGTACTAAAAAACAGCAAAAACAGCAACAAAAACAAAGTTCCAAAGAAGAACGGCTTCCAATTTGGGTAAAAGCCAGCGTTATCGAATACGAAGATGAACTCAAAAAGCTGCAAATCGAACTTTTAAAACTTCAAAATCATATTAAAGATAAAGGGCTCAAAGTTCTCATGATTTTCGAAGGGCGTGATGCTGCCGGTAAGGGTGGAACGATAAAACGCATTACTGAACATCTTAACCCTCGTGGTGCTCGTGTCGTTGCGCTGGATAAACCCTCGGATGTCGAGAAAACGCAATGGTATTTTCAACGCTACGTACAACATCTCCCAAGCGCGGGTGAGATGGTATTTTTTGACCGAAGCTGGTATAACCGTGCCGGTGTTGAACCTGTCATGGGCTTTTGCAGTGAAGAAGAGCACAAAGAATTTTTGCATGAAGTGGGTGAGTATGAGCGAATGCTCGTAAACTCAGGAATTATTCTTTTTAAATTTTATTTTTCCGTTTCCAAAAATGAACAAGCCAAGCGCTTCAAACAACGCAAAACCGATCCTCTAAAACAATTCAAGCTCTCTCCCGTCGATGCCAAATCTCAAGATTTATGGGACAAATACAGTATCGCAAAATATTCCATGCTTTTAGCCTCTCATACCTCCCATGCACCATGGGTCATTATCCGTTCAGACAACAAGAAAAAAGCACGCATTAACTGTTTTAGATATATCCTCTCACACAGTAACTATCCGAGTAAAATCAAATCCTCTCGTCTTAAAATATCGGAAAAGATTTTACTCGATGGAGATAAAGAGATCAAATTAATGGAATCGAGTATGTCTCTGAAGAAAAATGATGAGTTTAATGAAAAAGGGTAATTGTGATTCGATCCGCCACCCTAAAATCTAACAATATTCTAAACGATTTTTTAGGTGGCACGGCCGCAATGCTTGTTGCCCTCCCCTCTGCTATCGCTTTTGGTGTGACCATTTATGCTGCCATTGGCGGTCATTATAGTGCCTATGGTGCTATTGCCGGAATAATTGGTGTTGCATCGATCGGTGTTATCGCTGCACTGCTGGGAGGGACGAATCGACTGATTTCAGCTCCTAGTGCACCTGCTGCTGCCGTTTTATCAGCGTTTGCTCTTAGCTATATTGCTCAAGATTTTGGTCCGGATACTGTATTTGTGATGTTTATGATTGTAGCATTACTCGCAGGAATCTTTCAAATCTTTTTTGGACTGATTGGTCTGGGAAAACTGATTAAATACATGCCTTTTCCTGTCGTCAGCGGTTATCTAAGCGGTGTAGGTCTTTATATTATTGCCTCTCAAACTCCAAAATTTTTAGGACTTCCATCGGGATCTCACTTTTCTGAAGCCCTCCAATTTCCAACTGCATGGCAATGGCAAAGTATAACGGTAGGTCTCGTTACAATCTTTACTATGTTTTACGCCGATAAATTATTTCGTACTATCCCCTCTGTCATCATTGCCCTGATTGCAGGAATTGCCACCTATGGCGCGATTGGTTTGATCGACCCCGCTCTTTTTCTTCCCAACAATCCGTTGGTGATAGGAGAACTTGGGGGAAGTGCGGGGATTAATTTTCTTCAAATATTTATCGGACGTTTTGAGGTACTTCAAAATTTTTCACTCAATGATTTGACTCTGCTCTTTTTTCCGGCATTAACCCTCGCGGTACTCCTCTCCATCGATACCCTTAAAACCTGTGTTATTATGGATTCTATGACGCACTCCTTTCATGATTCCGACCGTGAGCTTATTGCCCAAGGTTCAGGAAATATCACTTCATCCCTGATAGGCGGTATGCCCGGATCCGGTACTATGGGGGCGACTATGGTTAATCTCTCCAGCGGTGCAACCTCAAACCTGTCAGGTCTTTTTGAGGGGGTTATGTCTATCATTGCTTTTATGATTTTAGGAAGCTATATAGGATGGATTCCCATTGCGGCTTTGGCTGGTATTTTGATGGTTATCGGGCTGAGAATGATCGACAAGCACAGTCTTAAACTTCTGCAATCACGTAAAACAATCCTTGATTTTTTTATCATTGCAGCGGTTTCCCTTACTGCCCTTTCCATAAGCCTTATTGCGGCAGCTGGAGTGGGATTAATCTTGGCTATTATCTTATATATTACGCAACAAATCGGGGCATCTGTCGTGTATCGTCAGCTCGATGGCAAAGAGATTAAAAGTAAAATAGTACGTAATCGAGAGCAAGAAACCGTGTTAAATGAAAAAAGTGAAGAATTTTCAGTGTATGAATTACACGGAAGTCTCTTTTTTGGGACAGCAAATCAGCTTTACACAATGCTTCGTGATGATTTACAACACAAAAAATACATTATTTTAGATATGAAACGGGTGCAAACCGTTGACTTAACCGCAGCCCATATTCTTCTTCAAATCAAAGATATCCTTCATGATAGAAATGGATACCTGCTCTTATCCCGTTTACCGCATAAACTTCCAACGGGTGAAGATTTGGAGAGTTATTTTAACCATGTAGGTCTACTCAAACATCTCAGTCCTATAATGCTTTTTGATGATTTGGATGATGCCGTTGAGTGGGTCGAAGACATGATAATTCATGAAAATCTCATCGAAGAAAAAAACGAGTCCCTGCTAGAATTGGAGAACTTTGATCTCTTTGCAGGGAGAAACAGTGACACTCTGGAAGAAATAGAGAGTCTTCTTGAATGCAGATCTTATAAAAAGGGAGATATAATTTATTCGGAGGGGGAGTCGATGGGTGAAATTTTTCTTATTCGTCGTGGTTTAGTACGGATTATGCTCCCTTATCTTGGTCGGAAAAGTGTTCATCTAAGTACAGTGGGACAAGGGAATTTTTTTGGAGAATTTTCATTTTTGGAAGGAAGTCCCCACTATACCGATTCAGTTGCAGGTTCTGATACCGATCTTTATGTCATCACACGTGAGGCATTTGATCGCTTTGCCCAACATCACAAAAAAGCCTCGTTGCATTTTATGCAAAGTCTTGCAACCGTCTTAGCCCAAAGACTTCGCCTCACCCGCTCCGCATTGGGTGACGAAGTCGATGTGTAAAGATTAGAGAAACTTTAAAATCTCAGTTTCAATATTCTCTTTATCAATGACCGTTGCTTGGGTAATGGGTTTAGAAAAAAGTTCTTTAATCATCTCAGGAATAGCTAAATTTGCCGTTTCGGAGATAGATTGTAGGGCATCGATGTCATTAGCATCTTTTTCACCGGTAAGGGCATTCGCAATCGTCGGAGAAAATTTCGTCCATTCAGCAGTTGAATAAACAATGGTTTTAAGTGGCATTGTTGCACAGCAGTCATACGCTTTAAAACACGTAGCCGTATGCGGATCCATCAAATAACCACTGTCAAATGCCTCTTTAATGTACCCTTTTCCCTCAGAACCATTACAATAATCCGCTGAAAACATCCCTTGGATCTTCATCGTTTCATCATCACTAAGGGCATAAAAACGACCATTTTCCAATTTCTGCATCAACTCTTTGGTTCGCACCGCTCCAAAAAAGTCAAATAAAATTCGTTCAACATTGCTGGAAATCAAAATATCCATTGCAGGGGATGTTGTCGGAATCACTTTATCATTGCGCAGATCATAGTGTCCGGTATTGATAAGTCGCGTGAGAACATTGTTTTCATTGGATGCGATTATAATTTTTTCAACGGGTAATCCGAGTTTTGTTGCATAATAACCACCCAATGCATTACCAAAATTTCCGCTTGGAACATCCAAATAGACTTTTTCACCCATCAAGATGGCATTTTGACGTACCAGTTCAAGATAACTGTGAATATGGTAAATAATTTGGAAAATAATACGTCCAAAGTTGACTGAATTAGCAGCCGAGAGAGATATATTTTTAGTTTTCAACGTTGCTTTAAATGTTGCCGATCCCAAAAGTTTTTTCAGAGCACTTTGAGCATCGTCAAAATCTCCGTGAATTCCGATAACTTTGAGATTCGCGGCATCTTCTGTAACCATCTGAAGACGCTGAACGTCCGAAGTCCCACCATCAGGATAGAGACATACCACACGAACATTCGGGCGATTTTTAAACGTATCAAGAGCAGCCGGACCCGTATCACCGCTTGTAGCAGCAAGGATAAGATACTCTTCACCACGTTTTTGTGCGATGGAGGATAACACTACACCAAAGGGTTGCAATGCCATATCTTTGAACGCACGAGTAGGTCCATGATAAAGCTCACTCACATACAAATCATCACGCACTTTTACGACAGGAACAGGATTAGAAGGATCATCAAACTTGTCATACAACGATAAAGCTTCATCAATAACCGACGGTTCAATATCAATGCCAAGGATAGTAAGGAGGTCTTTTGCAAGAACTTTGTACGATGAGTTTAGATGCTTGATTAAAAATTCTTCTCCGAGAACGGGAAGTTCTTTAGGAACATATAAACCGCCAAAAGATGCAATGGGACTTAGAATCGCTTCTGAAAAAGTGACTTCGCTGGGATGGACTCCATCATTTCCGCGTGTTTCAATAAATTTCATCGTTAAATGCCCCAATGTAAAAAGTTTTCGAATTATAACTAAGCCTCTCTCAGGGTTGGCTTAGAGGGTAATTTGTGTCCCAACACCCTCAGAGGTAAAGAGTTCAAGCAAAATCGCGTGTTCAATGCGTCCATCAATAATATGGGCTTTTTGTACCCCTCCATCAACTGCTTCGAGACATGAATCCACTTTTGGAACCATACCGCCATGAATGGTTCCATTAGCTTTGAGCGCTTCCACCTCTACTTCGGTAAGGGTCGAAAAAAGTTCTTTGTCATTGTTCAAAACACCCGAGGTATCGGTCATAAAAATAACTTTGCACGCACCGATGGCACTCGCGATTGCCGAAGCTGCGAGGTCAGCATTGATGTTATATCCCGGATGTCCGATAGCTTCATCTGCTCCTATTGGAGCGATTACGGGGATAAATCCTTCACGTAAGAGATTATGGATAACATCAGCTTTAACACTTTCTACCCGTCCAGTGAGACCGAATTTCACCGCATCTTTAGGTTTAGCCATCAAGAAATGGGCATCTTTACCGCTGATTCCGATTGCTTTGGCACCGTGGGAATTGAGCAGTGAGGTTATCTCTTTGTTAATCTCACCGCTGAGAACCATCTCGACGATTCGCATTACTTCAGGGGTACTCACCCGCTCACCGTCGATAAATTCCGTCGGTATTTTTAAATCACTCAATAGTTGAGAGATACGACTGCCGCCGCCATGAACGATAACAACTTTTACCCCAACCAAATGAAGCAGTACGATAT
>JAGXHZ010000110.1 GCA_024635855.1 Sulfuricurvum sp. | reverse complement strand
CCTCTTCGCTCATAATACTGCATCTTTCAGGTGTGGAAACGTAGGTCGCCGCCTGGCCTCGGAATTTTTCTTTCCTCTTCACAACAACAATCACAAGCATCTTCTTTTATTAATCAACAAATACTATTTTTATTACAATCTTATTTTTCATCTTTTATTATCACGTAATTAAGCGTTTAATAGCAGATATTTTACGGTATATATATCTTATCAATCATCTCTTGATATTCTTTGCAGTAATCACTTTCAGCTGTAATCCCACCACCACTTTTATATACCAATATTCCATTAATATTCTCAATAAAACGAATAGCTACGGCACTGTAGAGGTTTTCTCCGTCATAATAACCAAATACTCCCGTAAAATAGTCTCGACCATACTCTTCGACTTCTTCGATAATTTCAACGGTTCTTTTTTTCGGTGTTCCGCTGATGCTTCCTGCTGGCAGTAATGATTTGAGGAGTTTGCCAATTTCTTCGCGCCAGTTTAACGGTAATTTTCCGCTGATATGAGAACTTACTTGATGAAGTTGTTTTGTTCCTGTGTTAATGGTGCTAATGGTGCGGAATTCTTCTACTTGTATGTTTGTTGCGACAATTCCCAAATCATTACGTAAAAGATCGACAATCATGGTATGTTCCGCAAGCTCTTTCGAATCTGCTAAGATAGTTTCAATCGCATTAGGAAGAGATGCATCGATAGTCCCTTTCATTGGATAGGTATTTATTGTATTGTTTTTGATGGTTATGAAGGGCTCTGGTGAAAAGCAAACAAATTGATTTTTGATTCTAAGCTTATACGGAGCATAAGCCATTGTGTATATCTCATTCAACGAATAAGAGGTCTCTATGGGTGTTGGTTGTGTGAGGTTGAGCAAATAGGTATTTCCTGCACGTATATGCTCTTGTACTGCTTTAAATTTATGAAAGTATTGCTCTTTTGAGAGAGGAAAATCCAGAGGCTTATGGGGAGAATTTTGACTTGGCTTTATTTCATTGAAACTAAATTCAATATCATGATTTTTTAACTCATTCAAATCATAGCAATGGAGGTTTTCACCTTTAAAATCGGTGTAAAAAAAACAAGGAACCCCAGATGAAACGAGTTCGCTAAAGCGTGTATACATCAGGCAATTAGAGCTTTTAATACAGCCATGCGGATGGATACACCATTTTTCACTTGTTCAAGGACTTTACATCGCGGGTCTTTGAGCATTGCATCATCAATATCGATATTTCGGTGGACGGGTCCCGGATGTAAGAGTATAATATCGCGTTTTCCGATAAGCTCTTTGGTAATGCAAAAATCACTGGCATAATCTTTGAGTGAGCCATACGTTTGATGGGAATGACGTTCTGTTTGGGTACGTAAGCTCATGATGGCATCTACATTATCGATAATATCATGAATATTATGTGTTGTTTGAAGTGTGGTTGAAGGGAGAAAATGAGGAGGAGCTACGAGGGTAATCTCCATTCCGAATCGTCTTAGCAATTCGATGTTACTGTTGGCTACGCGTGAGTTTTTGATATCACCGACAATGGCTAATTTTTTCCCTTTGAGATCCCCAAAATGGTGTTTTAGAGTATAAAGATCAAGAAGTGCTTGTGTCGGGTGAGAATGAGCGCCATCTCCGGCGTTAATGATCGAGGCATTGGTGTGTTGAGCGAGGATATTGGGTACGCCCGCGTGTGCATGACGTACAATCATTGCGTGCGGTCCCATGGCATCGAGATTGGCAGCAGTATCGACTAGGCTTTCCCCTTTTTGCGTAGAACTTTTTTGGACATCCAAATGAACGACTTCAGCTCCAAGACGTTTTGCGGCGATTTCAAAAGAGCTTTTCGTTCGGGTAGAATTTTCAAAAAAGAGGGTAATAATAATTTTTTCTCGTAAGATTGGGTCAAAGTGTCCATCACTAAAATGAGACGCGTCTACAAGAACGCTATTAATTTGATCGATTGAAAAGTCATCAGTTTGGATTAGATGTCGCATGTGCTTTCCTTGTTATTTGAATTTATTTTATCCAATAATGCTTGAGCTAAGACCTGCGTATTATGACCTAGAAAATAAAGCGCTTCAAAATTATTTTTAAAATATGGGAGAGAAGTCTGTTTAAAACTTTCATCATTTTGACGGCAGTTAAATGTCCATAAGTGAGGAATATTTAACTGTTTTAATCTCTCTAAACTAAGTAATGTATCATTGATGCATCCTAAATGACAATGAGTGACAAGAAGGGTTGTTGCATTGAAATGTGTTGCTAAATCATGCATCATAAGCTTTGCATCCAGCGGTACCATAAGCCCGCCAGCTCCTTCGATAATGACAATATCACAAAGTTTTTCAATTTTTTCCAACGCTCTATCAAAAATTTGTAAATCAATTTTAGCTGCTTTATTGGCAATATAAGGTGCAGCGGGAAGCGGTAGTGCCAAGCTTACTATATCTCCAACCTTCAAAGATTTAAGGGAAGGATTGAGAGAAGAGGCATGTTTTAAAAGCAAGCTTCCATCGGCAGGTAAGCCATTGACACCGGTTTCGATGGGTTTATATACTCCCACTCGATACCCCATTTGGGTATACGCATCGAGAAGCTGCAAGGTTGTGTAGGTTTTGCCAATATCGGTATTGGTAGCGGTGATGAAAATACGTTTAGACAAGGTTTGGCTCTTTTAGATATAATTGGTGACATTTTAATACAGGTTTGATGATGAATCGCTTTGAAGAGTATACAACACAGTTTGTTCAGCAAGTAGGAAAAAAAGAGGGGGCGGTTAGCCCTGTGATAATTAATTCGGCATCGTTTGGATATGGTGATAGCGAAACGGGTGAAGGAATCTTTGACGGCTCGGTAAAAAAACCGCTTTATTCACGTATGGGTAATCCAACGTCCGCGCAACTGGAGCAGATTTTAGCCTCTATGGACGGTGGTATCGGTACAGTTGCTACCTCTTCTGGGATGGGGGCAACGGCTATGGCAACCCTTAGTCTTTTGAAGTCTGGAGATGAGATTGTGAGTGTCGGGGGGTTGTTTGGCGGAACGTATTCATATTTTTCGGAAACGTTGCCACGATTTGGGATTACGAGCCGTTTTTTTGATGTGGATGAGTTGGATGCAATTAAAGAAGCAATCACGGATAAAACAAAAATACTCTTTTTAGAGAGTGTCGGAAATCCAAATATGCGTCTTCCAGATATTAAAGCTATTGCGGATATTGCCAATGCCGTCGGTATCGTTTTAATGGTTGATAATACGTGTACACCGCTGAGTGTCAAGCCGTTGGAGCTTGGGGCAGATATTATCGTTTACTCAACTACCAAGATTATTACCGGTAATGCGTCATCGTTAGGTGGGGCGGTTGTTTTTCGGGCGATTAATGAGGGTGACGATAAGTTTAAGGGAGAGCGTTATGCAGAAGTTCACCCTTTTATCAAAAAAATGGGAAAAATGGCGCTCATAGGAAATGCAAAAAAGCGTGCTCTTCGTGATTTTGGCATGTCTGCAAACGGGTTTGGAAGTTATTTGACGATGTTAGGTCTTGAAACATTACCGTTACGAATGGACAGAGTCGTGTCGAGTGTGGAGAAAATTGCAAAAGAGTTAGATGCGTTAGGATTTGTTATCAATCATCCTGCACTGCCAAGTCATCCCCATCATGAACGTTATGTTAAGCAGTTTTCGCAAGGATGCGGAACGTTATTCACGATTGATATGGGGAGTAAAGAGGCGGCTTTTGCCTTTTTAAACCGTTCTAAACTAATTACTATTACCGCTAATATTGGGGATTCTCGAACATTAGGGCTTCACATGGCATCAACGATTTATCGTGATTTTGATGAATCCGTCAGAGAATTTTTAGGGATAACCGAGGGGCTGATCCGTATCTCTATCGGGCTTGAAAATCCTGATGATATTATTAATGATTTTAGTATGGCACGTAATTCATCTTTTTAAGCCAAACAATACGCGATGCTTGTTAAAGTTATTTTTTAAAATTAGGGATAATCGTGAGTACAAAAACACAACGCAGCCTTGAAAATTCTTTGGATCTTCGAGAGCCCAAAAAATATCATGTCTATTTGTTGAATGACGATTATACGTCTATGGATTTTGTTATTGATATATTGATCGGTATTTTTCGCAAAGATTATGGTCAAGCGCATCAGATTATGATGCAGGTCCATCAAAACGGTCGAGGTTTATGCGGAACGTATTCGTATGAGATTGCGGAGACAAAAATTCAGCAAGTTGGTTCCCTCTCCAGAGAGAGCGGTTTTCCATTGAAAGCTGTGATGGAGGAAGTCTGATGATAAGCGTCCAATTAAATTCAATTTTTCAAAAAGCGATTGCATTAGCCCGTCATCAGCGACATGAATATCTCACGATTGAGCATGTGATGCTCTGTTTGTTAAACTCCGCAGAAGGTGCTTCAATTATTAAAGCATGCGGCGGAGAGATTGAAGTTATTCGTGAGGCGTTGGGACATTATTTAATGCATTCCATGGAAACTCTTCCTGAAGAAGTAAATCAAGAACCTTTTGAAACCGTAGCCCTTGCTCGGATGATCGATGAGATGATGCGCCATGTCAAAAGTGCTCAAAAACAACATGCTGATGTAGGTGACTTTATTGCGGCAGTGTATGAAGAGCACCATACGTACGCATGTCTGCTGCTTGAAGAGTATGGAATCAGCCGGGTTGATTTGCTTGAAGCGATTTCACATCAAGAACTTGATGCACCGATGCAAAGCGAAGAAGCCCAAGGTGCATTGGAAAAATATTCAATTAATCTGATAGAACAGGCTAAAAAAGGAAAAATCGATCCGGTCATCGGTCGTGTCAACGAAATCGAACGTGCTATTCAGACACTTTGCCGTCGCCGTAAAAATAATCCGCTTCTTATCGGCGAACCGGGAGTGGGCAAAACGGCGATTGCGGAAGGGTTAGCGCTTCGTATCGTCTCTGGTGATGTTCCCAAACTCCTTGAAAATGCTGAGCTTTTTGCATTGGATTTAGGGGCGATGCTTGCAGGAACAAAATATCGCGGTGATTTTGAAAAACGGCTCAAAGCGGTCATTGATGAAGTTCAGGGGCATCCTAATGCTATTTTATTTATAGATGAGATACATACTATTGTCGGTGCCGGAGCGGTTGGGGGAGGGAGTATGGACGCGTCTAATCAGCTAAAACCTGCCCTCGCATCCGGAAATCTCAAATGTATGGGGGCAACCACCCATGCGGAATACCGATCGGTTTTTGAAAAAGACAGAGCTCTAAGCCGACGGTTTGCACGTATCGATGTGAATGAGCCATCGCAAGAGGAGAGTTTTTTAATCCTTAAAGGGCTTAGAGAGCGGTATGAAAAACATCACGGTGTAAAATATACCGATAAAGCCTTACGAAGTGCGGTAGAACTTTCCAAAAAATTTATCACGGATCGATTTTTACCCGACGTCGCCATTGATTTGATGGACGAAGCAGGGGCATCGTTTCATCTTCATCGGCATAAGCGCACGACCGTTACTCCTCATGATATAGAGAGTGTCATCTTTAAAATGACGGGAGTTCCGGTGTCTAAAATGTCGGGGGATGATCGTTCTAAGTTGGCAGGATTGGAAGAAGAGCTAAAGACGCTAGTCATCGGACAAGATAATGCCCTCATACAAGTCGTTCGCTCCATTAAACGGTCGTACGCAGGTTTGTCTCAACCGAATAAACCGATTGCTTCATTCTTGTTTTCAGGACCTACGGGCGTTGGAAAAACGGAACTTGCCAAATCACTTGCGCAATCGATGGGGATTCATTTTGAGCGGTTTGATATGTCGGAGTATATGGAAAAACACAGCATTAGCCGTCTTATCGGGGCACCTCCTGGATATGTCGGATTTGAGCAGGGTGGACTTTTGAGTGAGGCGGTTCGTAAGCATCCTTATACCGTTCTTTTACTGGATGAGATTGAGAAAGCCCATCCTGATTTGGTCAATATTTTGCTTCAAGTGATGGACAATGCGACCTTGACCGATAACAACGGGTACAAAGCGAATTTTGCTAATGTGGTCTTGATTATGACCTCTAATATCGGTGCGACTGAACGAACCGTGATGGGATTCAATGCAGACAGTTCGATTTCACGGCATGAAGCACTTAAATCGTTTTTTACCCCTGAATTTCGCAATCGTCTTGACGCCGTTGTGGAATTTGAGACTTTGCCATCATCGGTTGTTGAGGGAATTGTAGATAAATTTATTCGAGAACTGAATACTCAGCTAAAGCCGAAAAAAGTCTCCATTTCGGTGAGTAAAGAAGCCAAAGGATACTTTGCACGTATTGGGTATGATAAAGCAATGGGGGCCCGACCACTGGCCCTGGTGATACAAGAAAAAATCAAAGATCCGTTAGTGGATGAGATATTGTTTGGCAAGCTGACGCAAGGTGGTAAGGTGAGCATTGATTTTAACGAAGTGCTTATTTTTGATTATCAGTCCTAAATGATTCCGCGTCTTTCCCATTATCTCTCATTTCCCGATCCCCAAGACGCTTCTGCTGAGGGGATTGTGGCGTATGGCGGTGATCTTTCCCCCTCACGGTTGATGCTAGGCTACCGAAACGGAATCTTCCCATGGTACAGCGCTGGTGATCCGATTTTATGGTGGTCTCCCAATCCGCGTCTTATTTTAGACCTTGCTGATTTTAAACTGCACCGTTCCTTACGTAAAAAAATACCCCAATTTGACATTCGATTTGACACGGATTTTTCGCAGGTAATACGAGAATGCGCAAAAGCTCCAAGAGGTCAACAAAAAGGTACGTGGATTGTCCCTGAGATGATCGAGGCGTATGAAGTGTTGCATGCATTGGGACACGCTCACAGCGTTGAAGCGTACCAAGATGGTTTCTTGGTAGGGGGATTGTACGGTGTGAGTGTGGGAAAAGTGTTTTGCGGTGAGTCGATGTTCGCGCGCGTTTCGGATGCATCAAAATCAGCATTTGCGGTATTAATTGAGAAGCTGACACAATGGGGATATGAGTTTATCGACTGTCAGGTACCGACGCAGCATCTCAAAAGTTTAGGGGCAATAGAGGTGTCCAGAAACGATTTTTTAAAGCGGCTAAAAAGTGCACGTGATGGATTGACGATTTCTCACTGGGTATAAATCGCAACTTTAAATAATTTTTTGGCATAATCGTTTTACTTTTAAACGCTTGGAGTCAAAATTTATGTATATTCCCGCATCTCGTTTTTCATTATGGGCTGATTTTATTGAGCGAACTTTTTTGGATGAAGGTTTTAAGGAACTGATTACTCAAGGTATTATTAACGGAGCCACTTCAAACCCTGCTATTTTTAAAAATGCTATCCTTACTTCGGATGCGTACAAGGAACAACTTGAAACATTATCCTCTTTAACACCAAAAGAAAAATACGAGAGCCTTGCCATTTTTGATATTCAAAAAGCTGCGGATATTTTACGACCTTTGTATGATACGGGTGATGATGGGTATGTGAGTATTGAAGTTGATCCCTTTTTGTGTGATGACACGCACGGGACAATCGCGGAGGGAATTCGACTCTATGAGAGCGTTGGACGTCCTAACGTTATGATTAAAGTTCCCGCAACAGATGCCGGCTATGATGCGATGAAGGCATTGGCATCTCGTAATATTCCGGTGAACGCCACTTTGATTTTTTCAGAACATCAAGCAATTCAATGCGCTAAAGCCTTTTTTGATGCGGCTCAAGAAGCCCACAATATCGTAAACAGTGTTATTAGTGTTTTTGTCAGTCGAATCGATAGAGCTATTGATGATAAATTGGTCTCTTCAGGTATTGAACCGGGGCTTATGGGGATTATGAATGCGGCAGATATTTATAATAAAGTTGAAGCCTTGAACGTACCAAAATGTCGGGTTCTTTTTGCCAGTACCGGTGTCAAGGGTGATGATCTGAGAGCATCCTATTATATTGATGAATTACTTGCGTGCAACAGTGTGAATACGGCACCCATTGCAACGATTGAAGCCTATGTCGCGAGAGGGGACAAGATGATTAAACTTCCCATTGCAAATGAAAAGATAGAAGCGCATAAACAAAGAGTACGAAAGGCAGGTGTGGATATGGATGTCGTAATTGAGGCACAGATACGAGAAGGACTGGACGCATTCAAAACAGCCTTTAGTGAAATTTTAAGTGCATTGGAGTAGCAATGATAGACGAAGGACACTATAATAATTTAGACGATTTGAATTTTGAAGTATTAAAAAAAATACGCGGTTATTTACGTCGTATGGTCGATGCTGGGGGAAGTGACTTGCACATTAAAGCGAATGCTGTTGTACGTGCACGGGTGAATGGAGAAATTATTCCTTTGTCGGGAGAAATATTTTCCAAAGATGATGCACTTATTTTTGCAAAAGAGTTATTGCGTACCCGTTTTCATGAATTGGTTGAAAAAAAAGAGCTGGACCTTGTCTACCCATTTGATGAAAATACCCGCTTTCGTATTAATATTTTTTTCCAAATGGAAGGAATTTCAGCCGTCTTTCGTTTGATTCCAGTCAAAATATTAACCATTGATGAGCTAAATCTTCCAGATATTGTCCACAGTTTTGCGCAAATAGAGCGTGGATTGGTGTTAGTGACAGGGGTTACCGGAAGTGGTAAATCGACGACACTTGCAGCTTTGATTAATGAGATTAACTGGAATAAGCGTAAGCACATTATTACCATTGAAGATCCTATCGAGTTTGTTCATAAAGACCGAAAGTGTATTGTCAATCAACGTAGTGTCGGGCAGGATACTCACAGTTTTGGCGGGGCATTGCGTGCTGCATTGCGTGAAGATCCTGATATTATCCTCGTTGGGGAAATGCGGGATATGGAGACCATAGAAATTGCCCTTCATGCTGCGGATACGGGGCATTTGGTATTTTCAACACTGCATACCTTGGATGCGAAGGAGACGGTGAACCGTATTGTTTCGGTATTTCCATCGATGGAGCAAAATCGTGTTCGTATGACACTATCATCGGTATTAAAGGGAGTTATTTCTCAACGCCTTATCCCTACAGTGGATGGGAAGAGGGTTGCAGCATTGGAGGTATTAGTGCGGACTGCACGTATTGAACAACTGATTGCGGAAAATCGTGATATTGAAATTCCTGATACGATTGCAGAGGGAAAAGAACTGTATAAATCACAAACCTTTGATCAGGGGATTTTAGACCTTTATTTAGCAGGACGAATTTCTCGTGAAGATGCTCTCGCATACGCTACTTCGGCATCGGATTTGAAGCTTCGTATGGAAGGGATGGCCGGAACGATTGATAAAAATCAAATCGGAAAAGAAGATGAGCCCAAAGAATTTAGAGAAGAAGAATTTATCGGGCTAAAGGGGTAAATAAAGTTTATAGTATTTTAAACAATTTTTAAGTATAATTCGCCTCATTTTTATTTCCAAAGGACACACTATGCTAGAAGGCATTCTTAGAGAGAGTATTGGCAAGCCTGCAACAAAAGCGCTTCGCCGTGATGGTTATCTTATTGCAAACATATACGGAAAAGGGCTTGAGAATATCAATGCTGCGTTCAAAATGAACGATTTTATCCGTACCGTTCGTAATAAAGAGAGTATTGCATTTCCTGTTAGCGTTGCGGGTAATGAGATGAACCTTGTTGTTCAAGGATATGAGTCTCATCCGGTTTCTGGAAATTTGTTGCACGTTGATTTGATGGTAGCACAAGCTGGTCTTGTAGCTCATTATAATATCCCTGTTAAACCTGTAGGAACTCCAATCGGTTTGAAAAACAAAGGGATGTTGTTTGTTGCTAAAAAACGTCTTCGCGTTAAAGCGGCAATCGAAAACTTGCCAAACGCAATTGAAATCAATGTAGCACCACTTGATTTGGGCGATTCTGTATTGGTTCGTGATGTTGCAAGTGTTGCAAATGTTACCTTTACTGATGCGGACCGCGTATCAGTTCTAAGTATCATTAAAGCAAAATAAGTATGTTAATCGTCGGTCTGGGAAATCCTGGAGCGGCGTATACTCTCACGCGTCATAACATTGGATTTAGGGTTATCGACGAGCTATGCCGTCGCCATACGGTTCATGATGTTTCAAAGAGTTCCTTTTATGGGGAATTGTTTAAAATGGGTGGACATTTTCTTCTTAAACCTACAACCTATATGAATCTATCCGGTAAATCAATCCTTGCAGTTAAAAACTTTTATAAGATCGATGAGGTCATTGTCATCCACGATGATTTAGATCTCTCTTTTGGTGCACTTCGTTTTAAAACGGGGGGCGGACATGGAGGGCATAATGGTCTCAAATCAGCCGATAGCGCTATTGGAGCGGATTATATTCGTGTCCGAATGGGGATTGGCAAACCTGAGCATAAGTCTCAAGTGGCTGATTATGTTTTATACCCTTTTTCTCCTCTTGAAGAAGTTCATCTAAAAGAGTGGATTGGTAAAGCTGCGGATGCCGTAGAATTATTGCTTGTGTCAGAGTGCAATGAAGTTTCATCAAAGTGTTCTATCAAAGGTTTAACGCTATAATAAAGACCATTTAGTTACTAGGTTTTTGTATGCTTTTTTTTAAAACGATATCGTTTTTATACCTTCGTTATTGTCTGATTATTGTTATAGCACTGACCGGATTTATGCTCGGATTTGATATGCTCAATAACGGAGACGCTCTCCCCTCTTCTGCAAACTTAGTTATCATTTATGGCGTGTATAAATGGCTTTATGCTTTGGATATGATGCTGCCTATTTCATTGGTATTTGCTTTTATCGCGACGATTATCGAGCTCATCCGTTCCAATGCTTTGACCTCTTTTTATGCCCTTGGTTATTCTCGTATGAAGGTGCTCTCCCCCATTCTTTTTGTCGTGGTTACACTCATTTGCGCCTATATCGCCGCACACGCGACTTCTTTCGCCAGAGCAAATGAATACGCGGATAATTTGCGTGAATCATCGCAGTTTTTGACCCCAACCAATAATTTATTTTTTACCCACGAAGGAAATTATATTTTTTTTGGAACACTCAATCCCATGAGCCAAGAGGCACATAGCATACGGGTATTTAGTTTTGAAAAGGGAAAATTTAAAGAAGTGCTAAGTGCACAAGATGCCTATTATAAAGATCATTACTGGAATATCAAACGTGCTCATATAATCCGTCCGCCTGCAGCATTGAATTTAAAAGGAGAAGGAATTACGATACGAGATGTAGAAAATATACGAGTATTGCACGATTTTAGACCTAAAATCTTGGATCAAATTTATGAAGGTAAAGTAAATTATACGATTGTTGATGCTTTTGATGCTATGAAGCTGTTGGAATCCCAAAATGTTGATCTTTCAAAAGTAAAAAGTTCTTTGTATCGTAATTTTTTGACACCATGGTTTGCGCTAATGATGATTATTCTTATTTATACCTATGTTCCTATGAGTTCACGTTTTAGCAATCTTTCTTTATACAGTTTTAGTTCCATCTTGGTAACGTTGGTTGTATGGGGACTGCTCTTTATGAGCGGTGAGCTCGCAAACAACAAAACACTCTCTCCGGAAGCGGGAATTATGGTTCCTATTGGAATACTTACGCTCATTAGTACGCTTCATCTAAGCTCGTTTTGGATAAAATCGCGAATAAATTCAGTAAAAAAAGGGGTGGCATGATCCCATTTCAATCTTTGGCACAAACCTACGGGACGCCGTTGTATGTTTATGATTTTGATGCAATGAAAGAGCAGTTTGAGACTCTTAAAGAGGCATTTCGTGGGAGAAAATCGATTCTTGCCTATGCGGTTAAAGCCAATTCGAATTTAAGTGTCATTAAACATTTTGCCTCTCTTGGCTCAGGAGCAGATTGTGTTTCTATCGGGGAAGTGCGCCGTGCTTTGATGGCAGGTATTCCCGCGTATAAGGTTATTTTTAGCGGTGTGGGTAAGAGAGACGATGAAATTCGCGAAGCGATTGCCAGCGATATTCTTTATATCAATGTAGAGAGTGAAGCGGAGCTGGGTCGAGTCGAGATGATCGCGCAAGAACTGAATACCAAAGCGCGTATTAGCATCCGTGTTAATCCAAACATCGATCCCCAAACGCATCCTTACATTTCTACCGGTCTTCATGACAATAAATTTGGAGTTGAAATTGATGCGGCTAAACGCATGTATATTCGATCAAAAAACTCGGATTCATTAGATGCTGTCGGTATCCATTTTCACATCGGAAGCCAATTGACCCAGCTTGAACCCATCTATGAAGCAGCAGTGATTGTGGCTGATTTGATGCGTTCATTGAGTGCCATTGATATTAATCTTAAATTTTTTGATATTGGCGGTGGTTTAGGCGTTCGTTACAATGATGAAGCAACGATTACTCCTTATGATTATGCGCAAGCTATTTTAGGG
>JAGXHZ010000109.1 GCA_024635855.1 Sulfuricurvum sp. | reverse complement strand
GTGTACTTTAGTGCCTTAGCGGCAAGCGTAGATCATCGGGGCTTTTGCTCCGATGGTCGTTCAAATCAATTGGCAATTACGACCATTGCATCACGCAATGTTCGTTCTTTGTATCGAAAACCTTTTTGAAAGGTATTCACAATATCACCGCTTTCGTGATCAGGACTGTCTACTTTCGAAACGGCATTGTGAACGTCCGGATTAAACGGCTCATTCTCATCTACCGCAGTCACACCGTGCTTTTCGAGTACACTTAACAATTGTTTCATCGTTAACTCAACACCTTCTTTGAGCTTTTCAAGCAATACGTTTGCATCCGCTTCGCTCGCTGTAGCGCCGATTGCCATCGAAAGTGAATCGACTACCGGGATTAAGTCTTTAGCAAATTTTTCGTTTGCATACTCAAGAGCACTGTATTTCTCTCGTTCAAGCCGCTTTTTGATATTATCAAAATCAGCATGTACGCGCGCGTATTTATCGTGTAATGATGCCAATTGAGCTTGAGCAGTTTCCAATTCATTCAATGGTTCAGCAACAGACACTTCGTCTTCATTTATGACGACTTGCTCGTCACTAACCAATTCTTCATTTATTTCTGTAGACATAATGTTTTAAGCTCCTTTATTGAAATCCAGCGTTATTATAAACCATTGAGCCTATTATTGTCAAGAGCTCTATGATATTTTTTACTAAGAATAGTTTAGTCTTTGTGTATCAAGTCTAAAATCACCTTTCTTAGTGTTATAATAATAGAAAAAGAACAACAAATGGATATTTCACTGAAACGTTTTTTAAGTACTATTGCTCTTTTACTTTTTGCTGCCTACCTTTATTTTACTCTGCCCCCTTTTGGAATTACCCAGCAAGCATGGATTTTATTTACCATCTTTATTTCTACCATCTTGGCGATTTTATTTAACCTTCTTCCCATCATCACCGCCTCTATTATTGCTCTCTCTATCAGTGTCCTCTCAGGTGTTATAGAACCCGCTAAAGCATACGCAGGATTCTCAGAAAGTTTTATTCTCCTCATCGTTGCCGCTTTTTTGGTCTCCCATGCCGTCCATAAATCGGGATTAGGAAAACGGCTCTCGCTCCACATCATCCGACGCTTCGGTCACTCCACTCTTGGACTGGGATACAGTGTTATTGCCACTGATATATTCCTCGCCCCTGCATTTCCCAGTAACACCGCCCGCTCAGGAGTCCTCTATCCTATCGTCTATGGTCTCGCGCACGATTGCGATTCCAAAGTGGGGAACAACACGCAACGACGTGCCGGAAGCTATCTCATGATGACATCCATGGCAGGGCTTACAATCTCCTCTGGGCTTTGGCTCACTGCCATGGCAGTCAATCCCATCGGTGTAGGAATTGCGGCTACCATGGGGATACATATCACCTTTATCTCATGGCTTCTTTTTGCACTGGTTCCAACCTTCACAGCTTTTGCGCTCATTCCCTGGGTACTGTATCGCATCTATCCGCCTCAACTTCGTGACACTCCCGATGCACCAAAGATGGCGAAAGATGCACTTATCACTATGGGACGAATAAGCCGCAATGAGTGGATTACGGGAACGGTATTTTTGGGAATGCTGATTTTGTGGTCTCTCTCAGGGATGTTTCCCATCGATAAAACCGCCGTTGCCTTCGGAGGGCTTGGAATACTGATGGCAACACGCGTGTTTGGGATAGAGGATTTTAAAGCACAAGGCGAAGCACTCAGTACCCTGATTTGGTTTGCCATTCTCTTTGCTTTAAGCACACAATTGGCTCAACAAGGATTTATGAGTGCCGTAGCGAACCATTTTACCCTCTATTTGACGGGGCTTTCATGGATGGCAGTCTATCTTTTACTCATTGTCCTCTACGTACTGATACATTACCTTTTCGTCTCCCAAAGTGCTCACTTGCTCGCTTTGTTTGGAATTTTTCTCTCTGTGGGTCTTGCGGCAGGAGTTCCCGGAGAGTTAATGACAATGATGTTATTATTTGCTACGAATTTCAACGCGACCATAACGCCGCAAGGTTCATCGAGTAATGCTATTTATCTGAGTTCCGGCTACATTACCGCGCGCGAAATTTATATTTATGGGGGAGCTGTTACACTGCTCAACCTCATCATCTTTTTAGGAATAGGAACACCGTGGATACTGTTAATCAGCCGTTAAGTGAACCTGCCAACACGGATAAAATTCGTGTTATAACCCTTGTGATACTTATCATCATAGCGCTCATTCTAACCATGGCTACACTCTTGTTCACCCCGTGGGGAAATCGACAAATCGCCCCCATTATTCAAAAACAGATTGAATCAGCATTAGGACAACCCGTTACCCTCACCACGTTTAAGCTGACACTCACTCATTTTGAACTTGCACTAAACGATCAAACAAATAACCGCGCCCACATGGAAGGAAGCTATATGCTGTTCCCTCCTTATATCAATGCCCATTTTGATGCCAATCTTTCTACCTCTGAGGGGATGAATATCGTAGAATTTCCGATGGAACTTTCAGGCATGATCAAAGGTTCCCACGCGTATCTCGATCTTAATGGAACTGCGCATCTTTTTTCAGGAGATATGACGTTTAATTCAACACTTCTTATGATGAAACCCAATACTCTAACCCTCGCATTGCATAATATTCACTATCAAGAGCTCATGGATGTTCTCGAATATCCTCATGAAAGCGATACGCTTCTTAATGGAAATTTGCAGGTGAGTGGAATTGTGCGCCGTGATATTAACGCAACGGGAAAAGTTATCGCCACAACACACCGCTTTAAACCTTCCCCGATTATGGAAGAAGACAATGAAAGTTTTGATTTTTGGTCACTGCTTGCAGATAAAAATGGAAAAATCCAACCGTTTAAGATCAATGCCAATATCAAAGCTCAAGTCGATGAGTTAGGGATCTTAGAGCAATTTGTCTACTATCCGCTTCGAACAAGTGCCTCTGGGGTTGCTACACTGGAGGGTTCGCAGTACCAGCTGATATTAAACGCCCATGCCAAAGCCGCAAAAGGAGACGTAGATACCCGATTAACCCTCCAGAAATTGCGTCCTAGTAAATTGCAACTGGAGATCAAACACGCCGATATTCCATCACTTTTCACCCTATTATCACTCCCCTCACCCGTAAGTGGAACTCTCAACGCCTCAGTCAATTCGGATTTTTCCAATGCAACACTCTCTTTGGCGATTCAAAAAGCTCGAACCAATCCTAGTATTCTCAAGCGTGATTACGGCATTACTCAACCTGATATTACGTTTGATTCCAAGGTAAAAGTAATACTATCCCCCAAAGAACGTCATTATTCTGGAACTTTTACCTCAGATTTACAATCACTCAAGATTGTTGGATCAGCACAACACGACCAAATGCTTCAAGAACTCTTACGTCAAATCAATCAAAACAGACCAAAAGGGGAATTTTAACCCCTCTGCCTATAATCATCCAATGAAAAACATACCCACTATCCTTACTTATCACGATTCTACCAAACACCGTCCCTCTCGTTATGCTGCGAGCCTAGGCTATATGGACTGGGCAACCCAACCTGACCCATATCGGCGTTATGAAGGAGCTTCGCTCATCGCCCTTTCTCACTCGGATATTACACCCCCTTATCATCTCCTATTTGATAACGATGCACTTCCAAGCGCACCGTTATGCCGTGAATCGCTTTCTCAGCTCTTGCGATATTCACTGGGACTGGCGGCGATTAAAAGCCAAGGCGGTTCTTCGTGGGCGCTTCGATGTAATGCAAGCAGCGGGAATCTTCAACCTACTGAGTGTTATGTAATTGCACCTGCTATTGAGGGGATCAGCCCTCATAGCACTCTTAGCCATTATGCCTCGCGTGAGCATGCGCTCCAACTGCTTCACACCTACGACGAAAAACTTCCGGAAGGAACGTTTCTTGTAGCGCTTAGTTCTATTATCTGGAGAGAAGCATGGAAATACGGGGAACGCTCCTGGCGCTATTGCCAGCTCGATGCAGGACATGCCTATCAAGCGATCAAAATAGCTGCCGCAATGCTCGGATGGGAATGCCAGATTCAAAGTGTTGAGAGTACTGTGATAGCATCTCTGTGTGGTCTGGATCAGACTGAACGCTTTGATCAACATGAGAATGAAAGTCCCGATATGCTTTTACGTATTTCTACATCTAAAGAAGCCTTGATCTTACCCTCAACACCCAAGCTTCCAACCAGAGCCAATCTCTTAAGCCCAGCTCATCACGATTGGCCTATTTTAAACATTATTGATGAAGCCACCCAAGGCATCTATCCGATTACCTCTCCGCTTCAAACGCAGCGTCACACACACCCACCCTCGAAAAGTGCTGGAGAGACTATTCTCAAACGCCGAAGTGCCCAAGCGATGGACGGCTCTGAAATAACTGAAACACAGTTTCGCCAGATACTTGACTCATCGCGTTTTTGTGATGAAACGAGCGACGTCCATTTTATGATGTTTGTTCACCGTGTTGAGGGTCTGTCAAAAGGTCTTTATGCATTTATCCGAAATAGAGACGATTTGGAAGCCATGAAAGAATCTATGGACACAACGTTTGTTTGGGAAGATTGTAATGATGGTCTGTATTTACTGCAGCTTGGCGATTACCGTGGTGTCGCACAAAGAATTTCGTGCAATCAAGAAATCGCTAAAGAGGGGGCATTCAGTTTTGGAATGGTATGTAAATTTGCCCAATCGCTTGAGCTTCACGGTGCAATAGGCTATAAAAACCTCTATCACCAGTGTGGTGCTATCGGACAGATGCTTTACCTCGAATCCACCGCGTTAGGGCTTAGTGCCACAGGTATCGGATGTTTTTTAGATGATGAGTTTCATGCATTATTAGGATTACGCGATCAAAAATACCAATCACTCTATCATTTTACTATCGGTCGCGCTATCGTCGATACACGAGTTACGACACTTCCGCCGTATTAACTATCGATTCTCCGCATCCGTAAGTGTGAGACATAAAATGACTTTTTTTCCCTGTAAAGCCAATGTTTCGACAGCCTCGGTAAGCGTTGAACCCGTCGTCACAATATCATCCACCAAAATAACTTCGTCTTCTTTAAAAGGGAGAGTGTTAAAATTTCGCGGATTGATTAAGCGCTCTTCCACACTTTTCCCCGCATATTTATAGGGATTTTGCGCCCTGAGTTTTCCAAAATACGGTGTAATATTGGTTGATTTAAGGGCACGGTTCAAAACAGCGGTATGCGAATAACCGCTTTTAGAGTTGTCATCAATACCGATAGAAGCAATACGGTTTTCATAACTCCACTCGTTCGCAAATTTTGAAAATGATTTTTTTGCCAAAAGGGTGTAGATATAAAATCCAACATCCGTATGTTTGGTGAGAAGCAAGGCTTCGATAGCATCATAGGGGTAAAAAGAATAAACAGGAATAGAACCTAAAATTTTACGTTTATGAAGGGTTGGAGAGAGGAGAGTTTTTTGACAAGCGGAGCAGATATGAGTGAGCGAAAATTTCTCGCACACCATACAGCGCATCTTAGTCCATCTTAAGAACAGACATAAAGGCTTCTTGAGGAAGCTGAACTTTTCCGATTGCTTTCATCCGTTTTTTACCCTCTTTTTGTTTGTCGAGGAGTTTTCGTTTACGGGAGATGTCTCCACCGTAACATTTGGCGGTTACGTTTTTACCCATGGATTTTACGGTTTCACGCGCGATAACACGATTGCCGATACTCGCTTGGATCGCCACTTCGAAAAGCTGTCGAGGGACAATCTCTTTCATGTTTTTGACCAATGCCCGCCCTCTGAAATCAGCAGAAGTACGAGGGACAATGACGCTAAGAGCATCAACGACTTCCCCAGCTACACGAACATCGAGCTTGACCAAATCGCCATCACGAAACTCGATCGGATCGTAGTCGAAACTCGCGTATCCTTTGGACGTCGATTTGAGTTTATCGTAAAAATCCACAACGATTTCATTCATAGGCATCGAATAAATCAACATTACCCGTGTTTCATTCAGATAGTCCATCTTCTCTTGCATCCCGCGCTTATTGGTCACCAACGTGATAACATTCCCCAAATAATCAACCGGAGTAATGACGGTCGCACGTACATACGGCTCTTCGATACGCTCGATAAACTGCGGTTCCGGTAGTTCGCTTGGGTTTTGTACTTCCACCATTGTTCCATCGGTTTTATACACTTTGTACACAACCGAGGGAGCAGTAGCGATAAGATCGAGATTAAACTCTCGCTCCAGCCGCTCTTTGATGACTTCCATGTGCAGCATCCCCAAAAACCCGACACGGAATCCAAACCCAAGAGCCATGGATGTTTCCGGCTCATAACTCAAAGAGCTGTCATTGAGCTTGAGCTTGTCAAGTGCATCACGTACCGCTTCAAATTCATCAGTGTCGATCGGATAGAGTCCTGCGAAAACAAACGGCTTAGCAGGTGCATACTCAGTCACGGGCTGAGCGGTCGGATTTTTGGCATCGGTAATGGTATCGCCTACACGGATACTGCCTACGTCTTTAACACCCAGTACGACTATCCCGATTTCACCGCTTTTAAGAGTTTGCGTCTTTTGGCGGCGGATAGGATGGGGATACATAAGCTCAAGAACCTGATGATTTTCACCATTATGCATGAGCTTGATCATCTGATTCATCTTGATCTCGCCATCAAATACTCGCACAAGTGCCATAGCACCCTGATACGCATCAAACCACGAATCGTAAATAATCGCTTTGGTCGTAGCTTCTGGATCTCCGCTAGGAGCTGGGATACGATCCACAATCGCATCAATGAGCTCACGAATACCCACACCCGTTTTTGCCGAAATCAGCAATGCATCGGTTGCATCGATTCCGATGGTCGCTTCGATTTCTTCAGCAACACGCTCAGGCTCTGCGGAGGGGAGATCGATCTTGTTGATTACAGGAATAAGTGTGAGATTGTTTTCCATCGCCAAATAGACATTGGCAATCGTTTGTGCCTCAACCCCTTGTGCCGCGTCAACAATAAGCAATGCCCCATCGCTGGATGCCAGTGATTTAGATACTTCATAGCTAAAATCAACGTGACCCGGAGTGTCGATGAGATTGAGAATATAGTGTTGACCGTCTTTGACATAGTCTAAACGGACACTCTGCGCCTTGATCGTAATCCCGCGCTCTTGCTCGATGTCCATGGTGTCCATCATCTGCTTACCCAGTTCACGTTCCGTGACAGAACCGCATTCTTGGATGATTCGGTCAGCCAAAGTACTTTTACCGTGGTCAATGTGGGCGATGATTGAAAAGTTGCGAATATTATTCATTAGGTTCTATTACTCATTTATTTTAATTACTGTAATTATAGCAGAGGGTTGCTTAGGAGGTATCAAAGTTACTAAGCGGTTGTATTCCCGCTTGGAAAGATGAAACAAGGGAATATATAATGCTTAATAAATTACAACAACAAAGGAAAAAACTATGGAAATTGCCATTCCCGATATCCTCAATATTAATCACCCGCTTTGCCGTGCCACGATTTTGCTCCAAGGAGCGCAGTTAATCAGTTGGATCCCATCAGGGGCATCGGATGTACTTTGGTCGAGTGACATCTCCCACTACACTTCTGACAAAGCATTTCGCGGAGGTATCCCCATCTGCTGGCCGTGGTTTGGCAAAGCATTCTCTCCTGCACACGGTTTTGCGCGACTGATGCTATGGGAACTGGTAAATCGCGATGATAATGCCCATGGTGTTGATCTTGAGTTTCGACTAACTGACACTCCTCAATCGAGACAAATATGGCCTCATTCTTTCACTCTCTTGCTCCAGATGCATTTAGGAACAACGTGCGAGGTACAACTGCACATCCAAGCACCGATCCCAACGACGGGGGCGCTGCATACGTATCTATCCACCTCTGATATTACCCATTCTACTATCAGCGGTTTAGGGGATTCTTATATCGATTCACTGCAAGAAAACACCCTTGTCACCGCACAAGAATCCACTCTCCAAATAGACAGTGAAGTAGACCGTATCTACATTCATCCACACAGTGAAAACATTCTCACCACTCCCGAAAAAATACTCTATCTGACCCACCAAGGGCACAGTGATGTCGTCGTGTGGAACCCATGGATCGAACGTTCTGCCCAAATTGCAGATATGCGTAAAAAGGATTATCACAACATGGTCTGCATCGAAACGGCACGTATCCGTAAATCTTTTACCGAAAAAGATTCCATTGGGATTAAGTTGCGTACGACGGATTATTTCAGCAAACTATAAAGCAAATCTGATCACTTTTATTTTGTTTATTACACCATAAAAAGCTCATTTCTGTCAATTATACTTTTCGCTATGAATTTACTTTTTACTTTATTAAGCATCATTATCACCGCTGTTCTCTTTCACCTGCTTTTGATTCGTTTCTCGCAGCCGCTTGGACTTATCGATACACCCAATGAGCGAAGCATGCATAAAAATGCGGTTCCAAGAGGAGCGGGAATCGCTATTTTCATGTCGGTTCTATTGGTCCAAGCTCTCTTTAATTGGGATCATCTCAATACCTACTTTCTTATCTATCTCGCGATTACGGTTGTCTTTATTGTTGGGGTGATTGATGATATTTTTGATAGCTCTCCGCGTCTAAAATTCCTTTTTATCTTTATTGCCGGAACTCTCTTGTACTGGAATGGAAATTATATCGGCTCACTGGGTAATTATTTTGGGTACGACTTAACGCTTCCTCTTCTCATTGCCTTCCCGCTTACCCTGTTTGCAATTGCAGGTCTTACCAACGCGTTAAATCTCATCGATGGTCTCGATGGTCTTGCGGCCTCTGAATCGCTTATTATCTTGGGTACTTTTTTCGCTATTGGTCTAATTCACAACGACATATTGCTCATCACACTCTCTTCTTCATTCATCGCTTCGTTGCTCGTATTTTTGTTTTTTAACTGGAATCCGGCACGGATTTTTATGGGTGACAGCGGATCGCTTACGCTGGGTTTTGTCATTGCAACACTCAGTATCGTCTCGTTAAAATACGCCTCGCCTGCATCGATTTTGTTCATCACCGCCATCCCTTTGCTGGATACTTTTCTTGTAATCATACGTCGCATCCAACGTGGAATTTCTCCCTTTAAAGCCGATAAAAATCATATCCATCATTTCATGTATAAAATTAAAGGCGACGTGAGAGTTTCCGTCATTATCATAGCTTCCATCCAAGCCATGTTTTCGATGATAGGATTTCAAATGCGTGCGGCCGATGGCTTTTTATCCTTGATTTTATTTAGTTTGTTATTTTTTATTTTCTTAAATATGTTTGATCAACGTATCCGATATCGAAAAACATCAAAAAGCAAAAAGCGCCAAAGAGACGAAAGGGCTCAAAAAATTGAAGAAAATAACACTTTAAGTGATCTCACAAATACCTCTATGGGTACATCTATCCTAATTCAACAGGAGCTAAAATGAAAATTTTTGTTACCGGAGGAGCCGGATATATCGGTTCGCATACGTGCGTAGAACTGTTAAATACGGGGTACGAGGTTGTTATTTATGACAATTTTTCTAACAGCTCTGATGAAGCAATTCGACGTGTCGAGTATATCACCGGAAAATCGTGCCAACTAATTATTGGTGATATCCGAGATGAAGACGCCACCGCAAATGCGATGGCAGGATGCGATGCCGTCATCCATTTTGCCGGACTTAAAGCCGTCGGTGAATCCGTCGCCAAACCGCTGGAATATTACGACAACAACGTCCAAGGAACGTTGTCTCTTTTGCGGGCTATGAAGACTAATGGTATCAAAACACTCGTATTTAGCTCCTCGGCAACGGTTTATGGCGATCCGGAATATCTCCCTCTAAACGAGAGTCACCCACTGCGCACCACCAATCCCTACGGTCAAACGAAACTTGTGATTGAAGAGATATTACGTGACCTCTACGCATCCGATCCGTCATGGAAGATTATGATTTTACGCTATTTCAATCCCGTAGGGGCGCATGAAAGCGGTCTTATCGGGGAAGATCCGCAAGGAATCCCGAACAATCTGATGCCTTTTGTTGCACAAGTAGCAATCCGCAGACGTGATACCTTAAATATTTTCGGAGGGGATTATCCGACGCATGACGGGACGGGAGTAAGAGATTATATCCATGTCGTCGATTTGGCGCAAGGACATTTAAAAGCCCTTCAATCATTAACAACGCCCCAATGCACGCCCATCAATCTTGGAACGGGTTTAGGCTACAGCGTACTGGATGTCGTTGATGCGTTTACAAAAGCCAGCAGTAAAACCATCCCCTACATCATTGCTCCTCGCCGTAACGGAGATATAGCCGCCTGCTATGCAGATCCTTCTGCCGCCACTGAAATCCTCGGATGGAGTGCGCAGCGTGACTTGGAAAGCATGTGCCGTGATGCATGGAGCTTTCAATCTAAAAATCCAAAAGGATACAAATGAAACCAACGTCTCCAATTCATGTCTGTCTCTTTCCAGCTGCAGGATATGGCACACGCTTTTTACCGGCTACCAAAGCAATGCCAAAAGAGATGTTACCGATACTAACCAAACCGTTGATTCAATACGGTGTTGAAGAGGCGATAGATGCAGGAATGAATACCATGGCAATCGTCACCGGACGGGGAAAACGCTCTATTGAGGATCATTTTGATATCAGTTATGAGCTAGAACACCAAATCAAAGGGACAAGCAAAGAAAAAATGCTTGCCGACATCCGCTATATTATTGACAGCTGTACTTTTACCTACACCCGACAAATTGAGATGAAAGGGCTTGGTCATGCGGTCCTGACTGGAAAAACCTTGGTTAATTATCAGCCCTTTGCCGTTATTTTGGCAGATGACCTTTGCATCAATAATGGAGAAGGCGTTTTGTCTCAGATGGTAAAACTTTATGAAAAATACCGCTGCTCCATCGTTGCGATCGAGGAGATTGATCCATTAAAGAGCGATAAATATGGAGTCATCGCAGGAGAAGAGATCGAGCCAGGCATTTACCGCGTCAGCACGATGGTAGAAAAACCATCGCCCGCTGATGCCCCAAGCAACCTCGCTATCATCGGGCGTTACATTCTCACTCCTGATATCTTTGATATCCTCCGCAAGACCAAACCGGGCAAGGGAGGAGAGATCCAAATTACCGATGCTCTCATGGAGCAGGCTAAATCGGGTAATGTCATTGCCTATAAATTCAAAGGCAAACGCTACGACTGCGGCAGTATCGATGGATATGTCCAAGCAACTGTAGATCTCTACCAAGATTCTTTGAATCAAACGGATCTGCAAGGAAATCAAGTATGAAAAAAATCTTGATTGTTTTTGGTACTCGTCCTGAAGCCATCAAAATGGCACCGTTGGTTAAAGCATTCCAAAGCCATCCGGAAAGTTTTGAAACCAAAGTGTGTGTCACGGCTCAGCATCGAGAAATGCTGGATCAGGTACTCAGCCTTTTTGAGATTACTCCTGAATATGACCTCAATATCATGAAGCCGGGGCAAGATCTGTATGATATTACCGCCAATGTCCTACTGGGGATGAAAAGTGTTTTGTACGATTACAAACCGGATGTTGTATTTGTTCATGGAGACACGACCACTACGTTTGCTGCTTCACTGGCTGCGTTTTATCAGCAGATTAAAATCGCCCACATCGAGGCAGGTCTACGCACCGGCAATATCTACAGCCCATGGCCCGAAGAAGCAAACCGTCAGCTCACGACTCAAATTGCCGCCTATCATTTTGCACCCACCGCAACGAGCAAAGCCAATCTTTTAAAAGAAAATGTCCTTGAATCACGAATTTCTGTCACGGGAAATACTGTTATCGACGCTCTCTTTTTAGCCCTCGAAAAAATTCAAAACAATCCTTTATTGGAAAAAGAGATCATTGCCAAACTCACCTCTCTTTATCCTTTTGACCCCGCGAGAAAAATCCTCCTTGTCACCGGTCACCGTCGCGAAAATCATGGGCAGGGCTTTATTGATATTTGTGCAGCATTGAAAACATTGGCGCAAAATAATCCGACCATAGACATAGTCTATCCCGTCCATTTGAATCCCCATGTTCAAAAACCGGTCAACGAGATTCTGGGTGACATTCCGAATGTCTATCTGATAGAACCGCTGCAGTACGAAACCTTTCTCTATCTGATGGATAAATCCTATTTTATCATTACCGATAGCGGCGGAGTTCAAGAAGAAGCACCGAGTTTAGGAAAGCCGGTACTGGTAATGCGCGATACCACAGAGCGTCCCGAAGCACTGATAGCCGGAACGGTCAAACTCGTCGGAACCGATACCGCAAAAATTATTGCCGAAGCACAGTTGCTACTGGATTCGGCTCAAGCATACACGACCATGTCAAAAGCCCATAATCCCTACGGTGATGGCAAAGCATGCGAACGCGTTATCAACTTTTTACTAAAGGATAGTTATGAAAAATAAAAACGTCTGTATTATTGGATTAGGCTATATTGGATTGCCGACAGCAGCTTTGTTGGCGAACAGACTCTATCAGGTCCACGGTGTTGATGTTGTTCAAAGCACGGTTGATACAATCAACCAAGGTAAAATCCATATCGTCGAACCCGAACTCGACACCTTTGTCCGTTCTGCGGTCAACTCCGGTAACCTAAAAGCCTCTACTACACCGGCTAAAGCCAATGTTTTTATTCTTGCTGTCCCAACCCCGTTTCATCATAACGATGACCCTAGCGCATGCCCTGCACCCAACATTGACTACGTCATCTCGGCAACCAAATCGATTGCTCCGTACGTTCGTGAAGGAAATATCATCATTCTCGAATCCACCTCTCCCGTGGGAACCACTGACAAACTAGCGGAAGTTCTGAGCGAATGCGGTATTGATCCCACGCGGGTTCATATCGCCCACTGCCCTGAACGTGTACTTCCGGGGCATATCATGCGCGAACTGGTGGAAAATGACCGTATCGTTGGCGGCACGACACCCGAAGCTACGAAAGCGGCCGCCAATTTTTATCGAACCTTCGTTTCCGGTGAAGTTCTCGAAACGGATGCCAAAACTGCCGAGATGGCAAAACTCACGGAGAACAGCTTCCGTGATGTCAACATTGCCTTTGCCAATGAGCTCTCCATTTTGTGTGACAAGTTCGGCATCGATGTCTGGAGTCTCATTCGCCTCGCCAATCGTCACCCTCGTGTCAACATACTCCAACCCGGAGCAGGAGTCGGCGGGCACTGTATCGCCGTCGATCCATGGTTTATCGTTCACAAGGGGGGAGCAGATGCCAAAATCATCCGTTCTGCACGTGAAGTCAACAACTATAAAACCGAATGGGTGATCCAAAAAATAAAAGACAGCGCTGAAAAGTTTGAAACTCTCCATGGCAAAAAAGCCAAAGTCGCCTGCATGGGTCTGGCATTTAAACCCGATATCGACGATCTGCGCGAATCACCCGCGCTCTATATCGCCCAACGCTTGCTTGCGGATGGTATAAATGTCTTGGTCGTAGAACCCAATATCGAAAATCACAAAGATTTTCCCATTATCGACACTGCCGTCGCTGTAGATGAAGCGGATATTGTTGTTTTTTTAGTCAAACACAAAGTATTCAAATATCTCAGTATCACCGACAAAGAAGTGTTGGATTTTTGTAGCGTAACCATACACTGATGCAACCAAAAATCCGCAAAAGGTTCTAGTATGATCACTAAAACTGTAACAAATCCCCAATGTTTCAGGAGCCGGATAGTGATAGATCATGCAGCTATCCTCAAGTCCAATGTAATCATATATCGCTCTTTATTGCAAGCATCCTATTATAAAGGCTAGAACATGTTAAACAAAATATATCATTATTTGAATGATTTAATCATATTTCTTTTTATATTTAGTATGTATAACGATAATTTTATTGCTGACATTTTTGGAGAATCATCATTAAAAATTATTCTAATTAGTATAATTCTTATGAATTTTTCAAAAATAATAGAACATTTCAAAATAATGACACAAGTGCAGGAAAAACTGCTTCTTATATTCTTATTTTTAGAGATGATACTTTTAATGTCGCAAATAGTAGTAGGGTACGATGTGACTTTTGAAAAAGGCGGATTCGCCCTCATTGGTATTTTTGTTGTTGCTCTTCTTTTTATCCATTACCCAATAAAAAGACTGATATATATGATATGGATCACTATGATGGTGTCTGTGGTCATATCCTACTACAACCCTCCTCTAAGTGAGTGGACATTTCGAAAATCGGGCGGAACCGATGATCCTAATGAATTTGCCACACAATTACTTGTTTTTCTGTTTGCATCATTTTATCTTTACACACAAAACAGAAGTAAAAAAATTTTAATAACATCTATTCCATTTTTCACGTATGGAATTTTAAATGCAGGATCGAAATCGTCATTTTTGATGCTAGGGGTATTAGCTCTTTTATCCGTAATTCGGTTGCTTATTGTTAAACCTCGAATTTTTTTCAACTATAAAGCTTTATTGGGATTTTTACTGCTTTTAGGCGTTATTACACAGATAAATTTTACGAAATTCGAAGCTGTTTCTAATGTTTTAGATCGCACGAAAGG
>JAGXHZ010000108.1 GCA_024635855.1 Sulfuricurvum sp. | reverse complement strand
CCAGTGATATTATGATGGGGTGGAGTCGTTTTGGAACCTTGGAAGTACGCGGTCATACGGGTAATGCGTACCTTCAGCTATATTCCACTTTGATTGAATTGGTGAAAACTTTTCTTATTTTAGGTGTGATTGTTTTTGCTTTTTTGTATCTGCTGTTATCGTTGAGTTTGAAATCACTTAAGCGAATTGGTGATCAGGCGAAAGGAATTATCAAAAATCAATTTATCTTTGAAGACAAAATCCCTTTTACAACAGAATTCCGGTCAGTTACGGTAGCGATGAACGCGATGGTGGGTAAAGTAAAAGATATTTTTGAGCGTGAAGATGAGACATTAAAACGTTATCATGAACTTTTGTATAAAGATGCAGAAACAAAGCTCTACAATCGCCGTTATTTGGTTGCAAAACTTCCTGACTATCTTCAAGCAGACACGTTGTTTTCAGCCGGTGTCTATGCATTGTTTAGTTTTGATGAACTGGATCGACTGAAAAAAGAGCTTGGGTATGAAGCTTACCGTTCGCTTCTTGCTTCTTTTGCAAATAGCTTGAATGATGAGTTTTCCGGTGATCCGCACACACTTATCGCACGCTTGAATGAAAGTGATTTTTTTGTGGTAATACCATCAAAAGAGTCATCTGATATTATCACGAGACTTGAAAAGATTATGAATCTGTTGCATGAGGAGATTTTAAGAGGAAATGAGTCAGCAGAGGAGTATTTAATTGTAGGGTGCAGTGTTGGAAACTATACCGAGAACGATACCCTTAAATCTCTTTTTTCACGAGCGGATTATTCGGTTACCCAAGCAAAACTTCGACAAAATTTTTCGATTGATATCAACGTTGAGGGTAAAGATTCTCTCATACTTGGTCGTGAAGAGTGGAGAAATGAACTGCTGCTGAGTCTGGAAGAATCGCGGATGCTGTTGGCATTTCAAAGTGTTCTTAATATGCATGACGGTAAAACGGATGTACTGCACGAAGAGATATTTTTACGTCTTTTGGATAAAGAAGGGACGATCCATTCAGCCGGTTATTTTATCCCTATTGCTACTAGTTTAGGTCTGATTGACATGTTGGACCGTTATATGATTACACAAGTTTTAAAGTATTTAAATATGGAGAATCAAACTACCTCGATAGCGGTCAATCTTAGTGCTGATTTTGTCAAAAAATACGCCAATGTCGAGTGGTTAAAAACACAGTTAGAACTTTTTTCTCGTAATAATCCAACGCAATTATGGTTTGAAGTGAGCAATTCGATTGCACTTAGTGAGCTTGAAGCGGTACAGTCTTTGTGTAAAACCGTCAAAAAACTTGGACATCGTTTTGGTATTGACCATTTTGTTTTGCCAGAGGGCGGGGCAGTTTATTTGCAAGCGATCGACCCTGATTATGTTAAATCCAATGCGCTTTATTTACAGGATATGATGCTCGACAGTGAAACAGGAAATACTCGTGAAAGTTTGAATAATTTAGTAAAAAGTTTGGGAATCTCAATTATAGCAATGATGATTGAAAATGCCCAGCAGATGGAAGTCCTTAAAAATCTTGGAATTACAAGATTTCAAGGTTCTTTTGTAGCACCTGTAGCGATGTTAAAGTAGGAATTATTTCTTTTTGCGGGTAAGGACAAAAACGAAAGCGGCCATTACCGCGAGTAGTATAAAAATATTGCCTTGTTCGTCCATAAGAAGCTCCAAATAGTAATGATTTCTTATTATACCGCACATTATAGCCCTTTATAAGAGGTTACACCGTACAATCGCATTTATGAAAACACAACCTCCTAAAACATTTCGATTTCTCCCAACTACTCGTGCTGAGATGGATGAACGCGGCTGGGATCAGTGTGATGTCATCCTTGTCAATGGTGATGCATACATTGATTCTCCTTTTATCGGTATCGCTGCGGTAGGGCGGATTTTGGAACGTGAGGGGTATCGTGTCGGTATCATCGGACAGCCTGCCATCGACAGTGATGTGGATATTAAACGCCTTGGTGAACCGAGACTCTTTTGGGGAGTGAGCGGCGGAAGCGTGGATTCGATGGTTTCCAACTATACCGCAACTAAAAAATTTCGCAATAATGATGATTATACTCCCGGCGGCGTGAACAACAAACGTCCCGATCGCGCGGTACTTGTTTATACCAATCTCATTCGTCAATATTATAAAAGTACGGTTCCTATCGTTCTTGGAGGGATAGAAGCCAGCTTACGCCGTGTTACTCATTATGACTACTGGACAAATAAGCTTCGTAAACCGATCCTATTTGATGCCAAAGCCGATTTTTTGATCTATGGTATGGGCGAGGGAGCGATTATTGCTCTTCCTAAAGCGCTTGATGAAGGAAGATCACCCTACGACATACGAGGTGTGTGCTACATTTCCAAAGAGCCAAAAGAGGGATATCTGACATTGCCTTCTCATCAGGAGTGTTTAGAAGAGAAAGAAAAATACATTGACCTTTTTGATGCATTTTATGATAATAATGATCCTATTTCAGCATTAGGATTGTGTCAAGAGGTTGATGGACGTTACAGTATCCAAAACCCTCCTGCCGATTATCTCGATGAGAATGAAATGGATGCCGTTTCAGCCCTCCCTTTTACCCGCGAGCTTCATCCTTATCACCGACCTCAAGGCGAAGTAAAATGTCTTGAAACAATCAAGTTTTCGATTATGACCCATCAGGGGTGCTGGGGTGAGTGTAATTTCTGTGCGATCGGTGTTCATCAAGGACGCACCATCCGTACGCGAAGTGAAGAATCTATCCTCGCTGAGGCAACACAGTTTACGGAGTATAAAGATTTCAAAGGAATTATCAGCGACGTCGGTGGTCCTACGGCGAACATGTACGGATACGAGTGCAATAAAAAACTCAAACACGGAACATGCGCTCACCAAAGATGTGTCGATGATACCCATTTGTGCAAATCAATGAAAGTTGACCATACACGCATTATTAATCTCTTGCGTCGTCTTCGTGAAGTTCGAGGTGTTAAAAAAGCATTTGTCGCTTCAGGGGTACGCTATGACCTTATTACTGAAGACAAACGCCAAGGGTATGATTATCTCAAAGAGATGGTGCGTCACCATATCTCAGGGCAGATGAAAGTAGCTCCTGAACATACGTCAGATCATGTTCTTCATTTGATGAACAAACCGGGAAAACAGACGTTGGTTGATTTCAAAAAGCTCTACGATAAGCTCAACCGCGAAGAGGGGAAAAAGCAGTTTCTGACCTATTATCTCATTGCCGCTCATCCGGGATGCACCGAAAAAGACATGCACGATTTGAAGCGTTTTACCACAGATGAGTTAAAGATGAATCCTGAACAAGCACAGGTTTTTACCCCAACACCGGGAACGTATTCGGCGGTGATGTATTACACCGAAATGGATCCGAAAACCCGTGAAAAAATCTTCGTTGAAAAAGATACGTCTCGCAAAGAGAAACAAAAGCAAATCGTTGTTCAAAAAGAAAATTTCAAAAGTGGATTTTCAAGTTAAAGATAGGTAGGTTTACCCGTATAGTAACCTTGTGAGTAGGTAATCCCAAGTTCTGTTACGATTTTGAGTATTTCCTCACTTGCAACGAATTCGGCAATGGTTTCGATACCGATACGGTGTGCGAAATCAACGATGGACTCAACGACAATGCGGTGGCGGGGATTTTGATCAATATTACGAATAAGTGAGCCGTCAATTTTTAGAAAATCAACATTGAGTTTGAGAATATTTTCAAAGTTTGAATATCCGCTTCCAAAATCATCGATGGCGATACTAGCTCCAAGTTCTTTCATACGGGTAATAAAGAGAGCAACTTCATCAAAGTTTTCAATCCCCTCAGACTCCAAAATCTCAAAAACAATTCGGCTTGCAGTATTGGTTTGTTTTAATATTCTCTCAATGGTGGTAAGGGTATGGGGATCGAGAATATCGCTGTTGGAGAGGTTAATAGAAAAGTGTTCGGTACGGTTACTAAAGGTATGACAGGCTTGATAAATCACTTCTTGTGTGATACTTGAATAGAGTTTTGTTTTTTTGGCAATCGGTAAAAAGTCGTTGGGCGGGATGAGTGTTCCATCATCACGTTGGATTCGAACCAGTGTCTCATATTTATCGATTACTCCCGTTTTACAGTTAACAATGGGTTGATATTGACATACGATACGATGTTCGATGAGAGCTTGGCGTATTTGTGCAGACATGGCAATATTCGTTTTGTATTGATCTTCGATTCCCTCAGCTGAATCATACAAAGAATAAGGTTTTTTAAGACTTCGTGCTTTATTGAGGGCGATGTCGGCATGAATAATGGGTTTTTTACTCATAATAGCGACCCCTACCGTGCCGCGCAGATGAAAGCTTTCCTCACCGATAATAAAGTTTCTTTCCTCAAAATTAGAAAGAAAGGTGGTAATTTTGTGAGCTATTTGTTCACGTGAAAATTCACGGGGAAGGATAAAAGCAAATTCATCACCGCCAATACGATAAGGCTGCAGTTTCGTCTCACTTAACCAATAGGCTATCTGCGCTAGCAGATCATCGCCCGCATCGATTCCAAAAAAATCATTGACCTCTTTAAAATCGTCGATGTTAAAAATAGCAACGGTGTTATTTGGGAAGAGGAGCAAATCTTCTTGAAGTTTGAGTCGGTTGGGGAGGGTGGTTAAGGTATCGTGGTAAAGGCTTTGGATGAGCTCGTGAGTTTTCTCTTTTACTTTGTGTTCCAAATCTTGATTGATGGTTTGAAATTTTTGAGCATAGTCCCATACACGCTTCTGCATTGATTCGAAGGCTTTGATGATTTGTACAAATTCGTATTGAGCATAGGAAATATCAAAAATAATTTTTTCACCGGGTTTAAAATTATGTACTTTATGAGCAATGAGTTTGATTGGAAGTAAAAGACGATTAATCCAAATCAGTATGAGCAATAAAGTTAGGATGGCACCCATAATTATCAATCCATACAACGTATAAAAATGGTCCATCGTTTTGGCAAACTCTTCGCCTGAGTAGGTGAGGGTAATGGTACCGATTGATTTTACAGAAGTGGGTTCCATAAGATTTTTAGTGATTGTAATTGTTTTGGTCAGAGAACTGGAGGCATTTTTACGATAATTAAATATGCTAATCCCCTTTATATCTGTGACTTCCAGTGCGACTACTTCATCGAGCCTTGTGATTGAGGAAACTTTGTCTTCAATTTCTTTTATTCCTAAAAAGAGAGAGATAGCTATGGTGGGCTCTATGGATTGAATCAACAAAGAAGCTTTTTCCTTTTGGGTGTCCAACGTCAAATCACGAACAATCCAATAAGTAGCTAATGTTGAAATAGCAAATATAACAGACCCTCCAATTATCAAAGTCATAATGATTTTTGTGGAGAGACGGGCATTACTAAAACGGTTCATTCGACTAACCTTGCAATTTGAAATAAAGAATCATTGAAACGAAATTTCCCTGCTTTTAAAACATTTTTATTGATATAAATTACGGTACTGCGTTCAATGACAATGGTACCTAAAATTCCTAGATCAAGATTTTGTGCATTGTATGAAAAGGTAGGACTATTGTTCGAATTTCCCCATGCAGCCACTCGATTAACAGAAATTTTAT
>JAGXHZ010000107.1 GCA_024635855.1 Sulfuricurvum sp. | reverse complement strand
GGTTAGTGCTGTCAAGTGTATAACCCAAACACGCCTCAAAAATATCTTTAAGAAATCCATCTTGATACTTCTCTTCTTTGACAGTTTTTATAAAATCAGTTTTAGTGAGATAGTTTTGGAAGGCAACCCATCTTGGAGTGATAAGAGTTTCATCTTGTTTTAGAGAATTTAGGATAGATTTTTGAAATAGTGACAAATTTTGTGCCTCACTGTTAAAGTGAGGATATTATAGCGAAACATAAGAAGCTATTTTACATTCCCCAACTCATAGCGAGAATAAACGTCATACGCTTCTTCTCCGCCTGTTGTGGCTAGAACATCACGGATTAGCTCGGCTGCTTCTTTACGGCTTCCTCCTGCGTGTCCTTTGGCATAAATCTCTGCAAGTGTGATTTTCGCGGCTGGTTCGCCTTGAGCAACTGCCATTTTGAGATAGTAGGCTGCTTTATCAAAATTCTCAGGAACACCCATCGCATTTGCGTACGCAAATCCTGCACTCACTTGAGCGGGTAATATCCCAGCTTCTGCTGCAATGGCATAATACTCCGTTGATTTTACAAAACTTCGATCAACACCTTGACCATTATAATACATCGTTCCCAGTGCATATACACAGCGAGGATCTTGCGGGGTTGATGCTAAAATCTCAAATGCCTCTTTAAAGCGACCCACTTCATAATATTTCATAGCTGTAACGTAAAAATCAACGATCATTATTGGAGCCTTTTTTTAAGGGAGATTGTAGCTAGAGTGGCTAAGGAGAGACTATAGGAAAATATTTACTTCGAAAACTATATTTAGCATTCACAGCTCATTTCAAAAGGTTTAAAGCCCTCGCCGATTTGGATATGGGTTAGAAAGAAGTCATCGACTACCTTGCGAAATTCCGATGGATCATCTATACGATTTACCGCATCACGCATCGCTGAGGCCCCCTCATATCCCTTGGAGTAAGTATGAACATGCTTACGGAACATGATTACCCCTCTGGGTCCATAAAAGTGGATCATACCGTCTAAATGCTCCATGATGATAGCGTGCTTAAGCATGGGATCGACACTGCTGGTTCCCGTTTTGAGTTGATGAAAAATCCATGGCGCACCTACCGCTCCGCGACCGATCATAACTCCATCGGCTTTTGTGTGATTCAGTACCCATTGCGCTTTTTCAAAGGAATCAATGTCACCATTGGCAATTACAGGGATAGAAACCGAAGCTTTGATCTCTGCAATCGCATCGTAATCGACGGGAGCTTTAAATTTCCCCGCACGCGTTCGTCCATGGACCGCAAGGAAATCTGCTCCGCACGATTCGACCAACTTGGCAATTTCAATATGATTTTTCGTTTCAAATCCAAGACGGATTTTGACACTCAACGTGGGTCTCGTAGAGGTTTTTTTGATGGTTTCGATGATACGTGCCATTCGAGGAAGATCATTAAGAAGTGAGCTTCCCGATCCATGACACACAATTTTTGGTACGGGACATCCACAATTTAAATCAATAATATCAATATAATCTTGGGTATTGAGAATTTCAACCGCACGACGTACAACCTCTTCATCAGAGCCTGCGATTTGTACCGAATAAGGATCTTCGTTGGGACTTCGTTCCAGCATTTTAAGTGTTTTAGTCGAACCGTGAATAAGAGCATTTGAGCTAAGCATCTCGCTCACGGTCAAATCAGCCCCGAATTTTTTAACTACGTTACGAAAAGGCAAATCGGTATACCCAGCCAGTGGAGCTAGGGCATAAATGGGAGTATCAAAGGAAAGTTTTGGAGTCATCTAAATCTTATTTTCGTAAAAATAGGGCAATATCATAATGCTTGTTTGCACGCTTCAAATCACGATATGCTTTAAAAATTAAATAATCATCTTTTGATGTATTGTTAAGGATTTCATTCGCTGTATCTACCATTTGTAAGTCATACAAGGTATAAAAATACCCTTCCATCGCATCATCATTCATTTCACTAAGTGTTTCAAACAAACGAATACGTTGTTCCGGAACCATATTTTTTGCCATAGCAATAGAGAGATTAATATAATCCTCTGAAGTTAGTTTTAATGATTTAAATAACGAAATCAACTCGTCATTGCTCATTTCAATACCATTTTGGGCATTATTAATACGTTGGAGAAAATCAATCAGTGAGGATTGATTGAAAAATTGCTTGTACTTCAAAACAGATCCGAGCGAAGCGGTTTTTACATACGATTCATACGCTTTAGATGCGACAATAACGCCATACGTATCAGCACGGGACAATACTTCATCCGCACCCAATTCTCCACGCTCTAAACGATTCAGATTGTTTTCAATGGCAATTGAAGTTAAATTTCCTAAATGGAATTTTTTAATATCAATTTTTTTCTTATCTTTGACGTCACGTAACAAACGTAAAGCCTCATCAATTTTTTCGTTGCCGACCTCTCTAAGCGTTTCGTATGGAAGGATTACTGAGTTATCCAATAATTTTCCCATAAGCTTGTATGCATCACTTTTGAAAACATAGCTACGCTCACTTACACCCAGTAAACCATCACGAAGTGCATCAATCATCTTTTCGTTGTCACGATCCAATTTACGAAGTTTTAAATTTCCTAACAACGCATGAAACGCCATGTGTAAAACACTTACAAAATACATAAGCGCGACAGGAACAGCAACCCAAAATGCAATTGGCAGATTAGGAAAATGAATCCCCATCAAATCAAACGATATTGCGTCATTATCAATGCTGTAAGTAGCGATACCAACTAAAAATATAAAAATAAATGAAGCAATAGTATAACGTTTCAACTGCATTTTAGTCTCCTCTTAAGCTCTGTTTTTTTCAACGATTGGACGGCATACGATACAATATTTAGCATGAGGTTTCACTTTTAAACGCTGAAAACCAATCTCATCTTCACACATATCACAAATCCCGTATTGTTTGGATTTTATTTTACCCAGTGCAGCCTCGATTTCACTCAGCTCTTGCGACTGCTGTGCCCCGATTGCGCTCTCCACCATATTATCATTACTGATCGATGCGTAATCACCTTCATCATTGAGTTCACACTCACGCAGTTGAATCATCTCTGCTTCAACCCCATTTAAATTTTTGATAATTTGCACTTTGCGCGCAAGTAAAATTTCCTCAAAATAATGCAGTTCATTGTCTCTCATACGGTTCCTTATTTATGATAGGGGTGGTTACTCAACAGACTAAAAGCACGGTATATCTGCTCCAGTAAAACTGCTTTGGCAATTTTATGACTCATTGTCATCTCTGAGAGACTAATAATGCTATCGCATTTCGTAACAAACGACTCTTCGAAGCCGTACGCCCCTCCTATGAAAAATTGTATCGCGATTTTATCACTTATAAGCTTACTAAATGCCAAAGAATCGATCTTTTTTCCATCAGGATGTAACGCTATCGAATAAGTTTTTCCTATCATGGGTTCCAAAACCTTTGTATAGGCGCTTTTGGATGCTTCAGGACTAATTGTGTGTGCTTTTACTATCTCTTTGGGAAACAGTTCAATGTCCTCCAACTTGGCGAAACGAGAAATCATTTTCATCTGTTCTTGATAAAGGGGGTCGTATAAAGAACGCTCTTTTTTAGCGATTGAGATCAGTGAAATGGTCATAGTAATCCAGAACCTATAACATTATACGTCACATTTTGAAATGAATCTGTGATTTTTACTCCACCGATTGCCCCTACTGGATGCTTTGAATACGAAGCCAATTCATCCAAACTTTCTCCTAAAACTTTTGCTTCGCTTTTTGTCTGCGTAGAACGATACGCACCCAATCCGATGTAATTGATATTTAAGGTATTGGCAATCTCAATTTCGGCTTTATTGTGGGTTGAGAGTCCGATGATTTTATCATTGCCAATGGCAGTTTTCAGTATGCTAATCGCCCGATTAGGATCGTTATCAATAGAAAATAAATCGTCTTGACCGATGTGAACCCCATCGCAAAAAGCAATTAATTCGTAATAATCGTTAATAATCAAAAATCCATCATAGTGCCGACGTAAAAAAATCAAATCTTTTTTAATCGCGGCAATATCATCATTTTTATTACGATACTGAAGTATTTCGGCATTATGTTCTTTGGCTTTTTGAATAAATTCATCCAATCCAATATTTCGTGAGCGAAGCGCATCACGATCACACAACGCATAAAGGCGCATTAGGGGAGCAAAAGCTTCAGAAGATCTGCCAGCGTCTCTTTGAGCTCGCTACGCGCTACTACCATATCAATAGAACCTTTTTCGAGTAAGAATTCAGCACGCTGAAACCCTTCCGGAAGATCTGAACCAATGGTTTGTTTGATAACGCGCTGTCCTGCGAAACCGATCAAGGCACCCGGTTCGGCAATAATAATATCACCCAATGTTGCAAAAGAAGCACTGACTCCTCCCATCGTCGGATCGGTTAGAAGGGATATATAAGGGAGTTTTGCATCCGCTAAACGAGCGAGTGCTGCGGAGGTTTTGGACATCTGCATGAGTGAAAATGTACTCTCTTGCATACGTGCACCGCCACTGGCACTGACAATAATCAAGCCCTGACGTTTTTCTAAAGAACGATTGACGGCACGAACAATTTTCTCGCCTTCAACCGACCCCAATGATCCGCCCATAAAATTAAAATCAAAAATCACAAGCTGTACAGGAGTCGCTTCAATAGTACATTCACCGCTCACAACCGATGAGTAGCGTCCATTTTTGGCAAAACCTTCTTCAATACGGGCAGCATAACTTTTTTTATCCACAAATTGAAGTGGGTCAACGGGCTTCAATGAAGCATCGTATTCGACAAAACTGCCTTCATCCGCAATTAATGCAAGGCGCTCATTCACACCGATACGAAGGTGAAAACCACATTTAGGGCAAACATGGTTTTGTTTTTCCATCTCTTTGTAATACATAAGAGACTGACAGGCAGAACACTTTACCCAGTGCGACGGCGCTTCACTTTTCGTGGGCTGTTTCTTTTTTTCAGAATCTCCAAATAGATTAAATAGACTCAAAAATACTCCTTTTCTACAATCAAACGTATCCGCTCAAACACTTCTTTATCAGAACTTAAAAGGATGTATCTCTCATCACTAAAGCCATAAAGGTGTTGGCTTAAATACAAGCCGGCTTGGATATCAAACTTTCTCATTGTACCTAAAAATAGCACATATTTCACTAAGGGCGCGTATGCAAGCGAGAGGGCTAATGCTCCCGGAGAACGAAATTTAAATTTTTCACCTATCAAAATCTTAATGAGATCAGGATGTTCATACGATTTTTCAAAAAGACCTATTTTGGGATTTTGCGATGGGAGGAGAGGTGATTTAAGAGTTGGTGCTTCTAAAGTGCATCGATAATATTCACTGCGTGTGCGAACAAAAACATCCCCGTTTACAAGATTGCATACGATTCCATCCGTTGTTTTACCTTCTACTTCTCGAGCAATAGAAACACCGTAATAGGGGAATGAAGAGGAAAAATTATCACTGCCGTCGATAGGGTCCGTGATAATATTTACATCACTTTGCGGGGACATCCAACCGCTCTCTTCGGAATAAAAAGATCCAAAAGCCTTAAGATGTTTAAAAAGAATGGACTCAGCCGCAAGATCAAAACCACTGCTTATATCACCGCCTTCACCAAGAGAATACGATTCAAAAAGAGTTTTATCCTTTGATCCTATATGCTCACGTACTTCGAGGAGTGAAAGAATCACTGCATCGATAAAAGTACTCATTAATTCAACAGAGACTTTGCAATTGCGCGTGCCGCTTCACGTCCGTCGTATGCCGCTGTGACAACTAAATCCGCACCACGGTAACAGTCACCGCCAGCGTAAATACCTGCCGTTGTCGTTTGATACTCGGAATCAATCACAATGCCGCCCCAGTTATTAACAGCAATACCGTTTTCAGCCAAAAAGCTTGGAACCGCCGGGTCAAATCCAAGCGCCATAATGACGACATCTGCATTGATATTAAAATCTCCCCCTTTGATCTCTTCCATTTTTTGGCGACCGCTCTCGTCTTTTGCCCCTAAAACAGTTTTTATCATGCGAACCGCGATTGCTTTGCCGTTATCTCCCAAAATAACCTCTTTCGGAGAGGCGTGAAACACAAATTCTACCCCTTCTTCAACGGCATTCTTATACTCTTTTTGGGATCCCGGCATATTGTGCGCATCACGGCGGTATAAACACGTTACATTTTTAGCACCTTCGCGTTTAGCGGTACGAACACAGTCCATTGCCGTGTCCCCTCCTCCGATAACAACGACTTCCAAATCTTTGAAATCAAACTTCTTATCGTACGTAACGGCAAAGTTTTTACGCTGTATGGCGGTTAGATACTGCATTGCTGGATAAACATTGGATGCATTTTCACCTGCGATTTTTGCACCTTTTGATTTGGTTGCACCGATACCGATAAAGACCGCATCGTATTGATCCGCAATACCATCAAACTCTGCGTCTTTGCCTACTTCGCAATCAAACACAATTTTTAAACCCGCTTCTACGAGAAATCCGACACGACGATCAACGATTTTTTTATCGAGCTTAAACCCCGGAATACCGTACGTCAACAATCCGCCAGCGCGATCGCTGCGCTCATACATGGTAACCGAAATACCCGAACGCAATAAATACGTTGCGGCAGAAAGACCCGCAGGACCAGAACCTATGATAGCTACTTTTTTATCCGTAGTAATCCCCGGAAAGAAGGGTTTAAGACCATGCTTAAACCCTTCTTCGTTGATAAACGTCTCAACCGAACCGATCGTAATCGCTCCATGTCCGTCATTAAGGGTACAATCTCCCTCACAAAGGCGATCATGAGGACAAATACGCCCCATGACTTCGGGAAACGGCGAAGGCTCGTTTGAGAGGTTAAATGCAAATTTTAAATCTTTTTCAGCAACCGCTTTGAGCCACTGAGGGATGTAGTTGTGCAATGGGCATTTATTGAGACAAAACGGATCACCGCATTGGATACAACGATCACTTTGTGATGCAGCTTCGTGCTGTTCAACCGGCTCATAAATTTCACTAAAATCTTTGAGTCGTTGTACAACTCCGCGCTTAATAGGGTCGATACGTTCAATGGTTAAAAATTCTCTCATAAGTGTTAGTCCCCTTTATCAGGATTAAGTGGCAATTTGGTTAAGTTTTTAGGTCGAACTAGCCAGAAATTTCGAATCTCATTACGGAAATTGTTGAGAAGAGCCTGTGCTTTTGCACTTTGTGTTTCTGCTGCATAATCTTTTAACAGACGTTTGAGATAATGACGCGCTTCGTCACCGTCATCAGTATCGATACGCAAAGCATCGACGAGCTCGCGATTGACATTTTCGACAAAACTGTGATTTTCATCGTATACAAATGCGATACCGCCCGTCATACCCGCACCGAAGTTGATACCGGTTTGACCCAAGATGACCACGATTCCCCCTGTCATATACTCACACGCGTTGTCCCCTGTCCCCTCGACGATGGCCAATGCACCTGAGTTACGAACCGCAAAACGCTCTCCGACTGAACCTGCGATAAAGAGTTTACCGCCTGTGGCCCCATAAAGACACGTATTACCGCCAGCGGCAAATGCTTCCCCTTGATTACGAGATTTAATGACGATTTTACCGCCATGCATCCCTTTACCGATGTAATCATTCGCTACACCCTCAAGACGGATAGTAACACCATGAATCAAGAATGCACCCAATGCTTGACCTGCAATACCTTTTAGATCAATTTTGATGGTATCAGCTTTGAGCCCTTTATCGCCATAATATTGAGCAATTTCACCGCTCACACGTGCACCAAAACTACGATTTAAGTTACAAATATCACGTGTAATTCGGACAGGCCGCTCTGGATTTTTGATTGCGTCCATCGCTTCTGCCAAAACATCAATTTCAAAAGCATTGTCATCAAATGGTTTATTCGATGCTTCTTGACAAGTATTGACACCCTCTTCGCGGTGTAAAATATTGCTAAAATCGAACTTGCGGGCGAAATCGGTATCAATAATACGGAGCAAATCACTGCGACCTACGAGTTCTTCCATTGTTTTGTAACCCAGTTTTGCCATTATTTGACGCACATCTTCTGCCATATAGGTGAAGTAGTTGATGAGTTGTTCAACGGTTCCTTTGAAGTAATCGGCACGCAGACTCTCGTTTTGAGTTGCAATTCCGACGGAACATTTGTTAACGTGACAAATACGAAGCATTTTACAACCGATAATCGTCAATGCTCCCGTACCGAATGCGTAACTCTCAGCCCCAAGCAATGCTGCTTTCACGACATCTTGACCGCTTTTGAGTCCACCGTCGGTTTGAACATGAACCAATCCGCGAAGGTTATTGACTTTGAGGGCATTGTGCGCTTCTGAAAGTCCTAATTCCCATGGATTTCCTGCAAACTTAATCGACGTAAGCGGAGCTGCACCCGTACCGCCATCGCCGCCTGAGATAACAATTTTATCGGCGTACGCTTTGGCAACACCCGCTGCAATCGTCCCTACACCGGCAGCAGAAACGAGTTTTACCGCTACTTTTGCTGCCGGATTGACTTGCTTCATATCAAAAATAAGCTGTGCCAAATCCTCGATAGAATAAATATCATGATGCGGCGGAGGTGAAATCAATGTCACCCCTGGAGTCGTATGACGCAAACGCGCAATCAGAGGAGAAACTTTATGCCCTGGAAGCTGTCCTCCCTCACCCGGTTTTGCCCCTTGCGCCACTTTGATCTGAATCTCTTGTGCTGAACGTAAATACGCAGGTGTTACCCCAAAACGTCCCGATGCCACTTGCTTGATTTTTGAGTTTTTCAATGTATCAAAACGGGCTGAGTCTTCTCCGCCCTCACCTGAGTTACTTTGAGCACCGATGGTGTTCATCGCAACCGCAAGACACTCATGTGCTTCAGGAGAGATAGACCCCAAACTCATCGCAGCTGAAGCAAAACGTTTAAAGATTTCCTCTTTTGGCTCAACTTCTGAAATATCGATGCTTGAACGATCCGATTGGAATTCGAAGAAGTCACGGATAAATTTTTGACCGCGTTTATTGATTAACGCACTAAGCTGATCAAAATCTTCACGTTTACCGCTTTTGGAAACACGATGAATGGCGTGAATAACATCCGGATTAAAATCGTGATGCTCTTGACCGTTGTAAAATTTGTAAAATCCGCCGATTTTTAGAGGAAAAATACGGTTGAACCCGTTTTGTTCAAATGCTTCTTTATGATTTTTATTTAAACGCTCATCAATATCTTCGTAGCTCAATCCCGGAATCAGGGCATGTGAATCTCCAAAGCACTCATCTACCATCTCACGGCTCAAACCGATAATATCAAAAAGCCCTGAATTGCGATACGACGCTATCGTTGCAATTCCCATTTTTGACATAATTTTAAGCAATCCGCCGTTAAGTGCATAGTGTGCTGCTTTAAATGCTTCAGCACAATTTTCTTCGTTTTCATCGGCTTGCTTGACCCGTGCAGCAATCGTTGTAAATAAAAGACTTGGATAGATCGCACTCGCACCGTATGCAATCAGTGTTGCCGCACCATGAGAGTCAACGACTTCACTTGTAGATGCCACGATTGAGCCTAAATGACGTATTTTTGCCTCTAATAATGCACTGCTGATACGACCGACTGCCAACAGCATTGGGATGGTTTTATGCTCACGATCAAATCCGCTGTCATCAAGAACGATAATACGGACGCCCTCTTCTTTAACGGCTTGAATTACTTGAGAAACAAGAGTATTTAATGCCTCACGCAAGCTGCCTTTATAGGAGGTGGAAAACACTGCACTCGTATACGAAGGGTGATAGCGTGGTGATTTTTTATCCCCGAACGATTTTAGTACTTCGAGTTTCTCTTTAAGCATAATCGGTGAGATTGCTTTTAAACGATTGGCATGGGTTGGGATTTCGTCCAAAATATTGTGTATTTCACCAAAACCTGTGTTGAGACTCATCACCACTTTTTCACGGATAGGATCAATCGGAGGATTCGTTACCTGTGCAAAACGCTGTTTGAAAAAATCACTGAAATTACGTTGAACGGTACTAAATGCAGCAAGAGGAGTATCATCACCCATTGATCCAACGGCTTCTTTACCGTCACGCATCATCGGCTCAATCACTTGCTCAACGATTTCTTGGGTGATGTTAAAGTAACGCTGACGGGCAACTAAATCTTCAACCGAACAGTCGCATTTGGTTTCATACTGATGCTCTACGTGCTCTTGCAAGTAAGTCATGTGCTCGTTCAACCAGTTCATATACGGGTTAGACGTTTTTAGATATTGATTAATATCTTCATCTTTAAGCACTTTCCCGAACTTCAAATCCAAACCGATCATTTGTCCGGATTGAAGACGTCCACGCTCTTTTATCATCTCTTCGGGAATATCAATAACCCCATACTCACTCGCGATAAGAAGCGTATCATCATGGGTAATAATGTATTTCGAAGGACGCAATCCATTACGGTCAAGAACACATCCGATGTAACGGCCATCGGTCAATGAAAACGCGGCAGGTCCGTCCCATGCTTCAAAAACCGTTGAGTGATACTCATAAAATGCACGTAACTGAGGATCCATGTGAGGTGCATTTTGCCATGGTGCGGGGATAATCGCACGCGCTGCTTTGAAGAAATCCATCCCATTGGCAATCAAAAATTCAAAGAAATTATCCGCGCTCGCACTGTCAGAACCGTGCGGCTGCAAGATAGGAAGAAGTCGTGCAATCTCTTCGTCGGTAAACACTTCGCTTTTAATCGATTCCGATTTGACCGCTACATTAAAACGGTTTGCTTCAACGGAATTGATTTCACCATTGTGCGCTACTGCACGAAACGGTTGAGCCAAACGCCATTTAGGAAGGGTATTGGTCGAAAAGCGTTGGTGAAAGAGCGAGAAAGAGATTTTAAAATTCTCGTTTTGAAAATCCGTATAAAATTCTTTGATATGCGTAGGCATAATCAAGCCCTTATACGAAATGACACGTGAACTCATAGAAGGGATATAAAAATCCTGATCGTCAACGAGTGCATGCTCGGTCTCTTTACGGCTCAAATACAACAATGCATCAAAACGTTGTGATGCCATCAATGAGTTAGGAGTAATAAAAATATGATAAATTTCAGGAAGAGACTCAAGTGCCTGTTCGCCTAAAGCATTGGTATCAAGAGGAACGATACGTTTTAATACTACTTTTAGATCATTATTTGCACACGTACGTTCCAATAAATCCAATTGAGCAGCATCGCGCGTAAAGACTACGGCAATGGCGTACATTTCAGGCAACTCAATACCGCTTGTCAACGCAGTCGAACGCATGAACTCTTGAGGAATGGAAAGAAGCAATCCACTGCCGTCTCCTGTCTTGCCATCGGCTGCAACAGCACCACGGTGCATCATTCGCTCTAAGGCAGTAATAGCGTTTTCAAGCGTCTCATGAGAAGGACGGTTTTTAATATTGGCGATCAAACCAAATCCGCAGTTATCTTTAAACGATCGTAATAAATCTTGGTATTCCACTGATAAATCACCTTATGTCATCGGAAAATTCCGGAAATTATTTCTATTTAATCTCTTTTTAAACATTTGTAGTTTAAAGAGGATGGAAATTTCTTAATTTTACCAGTAATTAGGTTAAAAAGTTTTAAAATTAGGGAACTTTTAGAGAATAAAATAAACAAATGTGCGGTGAAGTAACAAAATATGCAGGGATTTATCATCAAACTTAGTCGGGTAAAAGACGAAGATTTAATTGTTACTATCATATCCGAGGAAAACTTAACAACCCTTTACAGGTTCTATGGAGCACGCCATAGCCCTATCAATCTAGGTTTTAAAATCGATTTTGAAGCCGAAACATCACTCAAAAGCTCTATCCCTCGAATGCGGGATGTCCTCCATTTAGGTTTTGGGTGGATGGGTGAATACAATCGTATTCGTATTTGGCAACAGTTTATTGCCCTTTTTCATCCGCATCTGCAACATTCAGATGAAATTGGCAGTTTTTATTTTCAACTCTTAGAATCAGCAGCCCAGCATTGGAAAAATCAAAATCCAAAACGACTCGCCATCGAAGCCTATATTCAGCTGCTTGAACATGAGGGACGATTACATCGTGAACTCAACTGCTTTTTTTGCGACAATCCTATCGACTCCGATATCTCCCTCATACGCGCATTTTTACCCGCGCACAAAGAGTGTTCGCATACCCTTTCCATAAATGCCAAAGGTTTATCGTGGCTGTATGACCATTATTCGACACTTTTTTTAGATGATTTTGAAGTTGAACGTCTTTGGCATGTTATCAATGAAGGGCTTTAACTATATCGGAACATTTTTTGCTTGTTAAATGACAACTATGTATAAAAAGTATTATTATGAGCAAAAATAACATGAGAGAAACACTTTTAGCACAATTTATCGATCCGCCAGAAGTTAATCGATATACTTTAAACAAAATGCTCCCTGCAACACGAAAAGGGAAAACATTGGCCGATTTTTATACGGAAGTTTTTAAGAGCAGCAAGCCGCTCTTTGAAACGAAAAGTGCCAAAGAGTTAGAAGTTATGATGATGCAAAATCGTCGTCTTATAGAGTCAAAAAATAAAAAACGTTAAAATTATTTTTTAAATATCGTAGTGATGCGGCTGATATGCATGATCAAGATCAGAGAGTTTTGAAGCAAAAAGAGCGCGCATTTTTTCCTCAACTTCTTTCCAATAGTATTCTAAAATCAAACTAGAACCCACATTTCCATCTATCTTGTAAAATGGTCCTTCAAGCGCTTCAACAATCTCTATTACTTCTATTTCATGCGGCTGACGGGCCAGTTTATAACCGCCGGATGCACCGCGAATACTTATGACGAGATTGGCTCTGCGTAAAATTGAAAGAAGCTGTTCTAAATATCCATGCGAAATTTGAGTCATTGCCGAAATTTCACGTACCTGCATTGATCTGCCGTGGGGTGCATGCGAGAGAACGTGCATCGCTGCCAATCCATAAACAGCTTTTGTTGAAAGAGCGGACATTATAAAAAGCCTTTTGGATAAACTTTTTTGGCTATATAATAAATCTTGCACGCAATACAAAACCCAAATACAAGTTCCAATGCCGCACAAAATAGAAATATTCCGGCGATAAAAGCACCCACTAAATCAGCACCTACCAAGGAACTTATCAAAAGTGCAATCGTAAATCCAACACCGAAAAATGCTGCGAGACGTTTTGCACCGGCATCTTCCATTTTACTCGGAAGCGCGCTTTTTTTCTGTATCCAGAGTGAACTGATATTTATAGGGCTTAAATGTTTGTAGCCGTACAGTCGAAGTGCAAAATCCATAATCAGCACTATCAATATAATCGAATACTGGGTCGCTAAAAATGCAATAATACTAACTATTACAAATAAAGTATTGATTCGTGTAACAGTAGCATCTACTTGTCGAAAGATTAAAGGGCATTGTTGAGACATTGTGTTCTCCTAAATTTTTCACAATCTTAATGTAGCTTTTTCTTATTGTCAAGTATTCATAGCGATTTACTAATGTATAAAAATTTTAGCCAAAAAAAAAGGGAATAAAATTCCCTCTAATCTATTTTTTCTTTTCAATCAATTCGCGAACTTTTTTCTCTACATTTGAAAGTGAATCAAACGGCTTGAGAATATAGTGATCAGCTCCTATTTTATGGCTCTGTAACACTTTATCAAGAGTAGAATAGGCTGTCATCATGATAACAACACACTTTGGATCTTTTGATTTTATCTCTTCGAGAACACTCATTCCATCTTTTTGAGGCATCATAATATCAAGCAATACCCCATCATACTTATCCGGTTTAAATTGATTGAGAGCATTTACAGGATTATCAAAATAGGTCACACTAATATCTCCAGAACGTCCCAATGCTTTTTCGAGCATCATCCCAATAGAAGTTTCATCATCGACAATCATTAAACGAATCATTTTTCCCCTCCAAATAGATTTTTAAGTGCAGTTCCCATCATCTGCTCATTTTTTTCTGCAACCAAAATATCCAATGCTTCAAATACCTCTTGGCTTGCGGCTTCAATGGTTCTGATTCGCTGTTCAATTTGGGTTCGTGAACAGAGTTTTTTGCCATCACCGCAATCGGCGATCAATGCATTCGCATTCGAATGAACCGTTCCATGTGGTTTTTCCAAACGACCGTAGGATTTCAGCATTCCAAACTGCTCTTTTCCTACACCATTATCATACCATTTACCCAAACGGCACGTATGATGATCAACCGCTTTAAAACCACTCTCTTGACCGAACAAGAAGGCATAGACATTGTTTTTATAGATAACGTGGTCAATTTTTGCTAAATTACTAAAAATATAGTTACTAATATCCATAATTTCAAATACACTTCGTGAAGCATTACGCTGAAAAATTCCCATTCGATCTGACATTTGACTCACTTCGTCTTTCGTACTGATTACGATCCCTGAAAGTTCTTCGGTTGCTGTTTCAATCTCATTGGTATCTTGCTGCATAGACTGAATTACAATTTCAATCTCTTTGGTCGCTTTTTGAGTCCGTTCAGCCAGTTTACGTACCTCATCAGCGACAACTGCAAACCCTCTACCATGTTCTCCTGCCCGTGCTGCCTCTATCGCTGCGTTCAGAGCAAGCAGGTTGGTTTGATCCGCAATATCTTTGATCAATGCAACAACACTGGAAACCTCATGTGAGCGATTCACGAGATTAGCAGTTGTCGATAGCGTCCCCTCCATCAATTCTGCGAGCTTGTTCATATCCGCATCGACATGATTAGCTATTTTTAGCCCCTCATCAGACCCTCGTGCCGTTTCATTCGACTGTTCAACCATCTCTTTGAGCTTACCTAAAATATCGATAAAAACATGCTGAGTCGCATCCAAGGCACCTTTGATACTCTTTTGATGCATCTCTAACAATCCGCCTTGTTCGCCACCTACAACAGAGGCTTTTGTCAAAATAAAACCTTTTACCTCGTTACTCAGATTTTTGCTCTCGACAGAGGCTTCACACTCACCCACAACGATTTCTTTAGAACCCTTAACAAGTTCTCTTACCACAGCATCTTTGTTGATGATTGCATCCGCTTTCGTATTGAAAAAAATGGGTTCATTCCGATCGTTCAACACAATAATGGCTTCTTTGAGGCTCAATGCTGCTATCTCTTTATATAATGCAAGCTCAGCCTTCAAAATATCCCGTTCAACCCGCAAAATATCTGCTTCTTCTTTATGTTTTGCCGCTTCTTTTCCGAAAAACATTATTTATCCTCCTTGTATTTTTTCAAACTGATTTCAAAGATAGCACCATTGTTTTCATTGGAAGCCCGAATAATTCCACCGTGTTTGTCAATAATAGCTTTTGCCACATTAAGCCCAATCCCCATACTCTTTTTTTTCTCTCCACTGATCGCAAAGTCAAATAAAGTGTCCATCATCGCTGTCGGTATTCCTCCGGCATTATCACCAATGGTTACTAAAACATCATCATTATCACATTTCAACCCTATGTCAAGTCGTCGATTTTCATAAGGTATTATACCTTTTTCAAATTCATCCAATGCATTATTGAGGATAATGATCCAAACTTGTTCGAGTCGTGTCGATATCCCCATTGTCATACAGCTTTTTGGATTGTATTTCGTTTTGAGTGAAAATATTTGCCCGTTTAGTCGAATAGGAACAATGTGTTTGGCACGATTCAAAACGATGCGTAATCCATAAACAAGTGTCATATCAACACTGCATACCGCCATCACCTCTTTACCCGTACCTGCAAATTCGTACATCGATCCTACAATAAATTCAATCCTCTCAATCCCCTCATCAATCGGTTTAAAATAACTTTCTAATTGCTCGACTTTCCCTTCACATTCCCATTTAAGTAATTCAAGATTCCCTTTTATATAGGTAATCGGCGTGTTAATCTCATGAGTAATTGCAGAAGCCAAACGCCCTACACTTATCAATTTAGCATCATTAATTTTTTCTTCTTTTAAACGTTCAAAATCACTCACATCCACAAAATAAAGAATATGATATTGCTCATTTTGAATTAACGGATTTGTCATGGTACTCATATGAACCGTGTAATAAACTTTATTGTTATTCAAATCGATAGAAATAATGCGTCCGTTAATATCCCCATTTTTTACCTTTTTAACGATAAATTCAAGCCCATCTTTTTGAGAACACTTTTCGGATAATATTGGTTGCAACCCTTCGTTCGTTTCGACCATCCATGACCATAAATCGCAACTTTCTACCAATGCTTCAAAATTTATATATCCATTAATCTCCAAAAATTTACGGTTGACCATGATCGCTTCATAATGATGATCAAATAAAACGGCTAACGAAGTATCATAATCGATTAACTGTTTCATACTCTCTAAAATCGCCCTCTTCATCTCGCTGACATCGTGTCCGATAAAAACAATCTCTTCAATATTTCCCCGACTGTCCAATACAGCATAAATAGTCGAATCAACTGTAATGGTCTGATGATTTAATCCTATGATCTCGATTATCCCTCGATAAATTTCTCCCACTTGAATATGTGCTCTAACTATTGTTCTAAGATGTATCCAAAAACGTTGTTCTACAAATCGAAGCCAATAGTGTCCTAGCATCTCTTCAGGAGCCATCCCGATCAATGAGCTAAGCAGTGAGTTAACCTCGGCTATCATTCCATTATGAGCAATTCGAATGACTAAAGCTGTTTTGGAAATCGATCCGAACATCAAATTGATTTGTCGGTATGCTTTTTGTGCCTGTTTAGCTTCAATCGATTGTGCAATAAGACGTTCAACAACTTTTTGAACCGCGCTGGGTAATAAGGGTTTGAGTAGATATTTATCAACCCCAACATCAATCGCTTGTAAAAAAAGGTCACTCCCATGAGCACTGGAGATAACGACTGTTTTTATGGCAGGATTTTGAATCTTGCTACGGCTGATCGTCTCGAAAATCTCATCATTCATCTGCATCGGATGGAGAATTAAAAGATCAATTTCATCATATTGTTCAGGCAAAGTATTACATAGAGTAAGATCTGCATCAAATCCTTTTAAGACATTGAAAAATGGATCTTGTTCTGTTAGATTATAATCTCCGATTCTCCAATCGGTAACATAGACGATTTTTATAACTTCAACCATAAACTTACATCGCTTTTTTAAAATAATACCCAGTTTTCATTCATCTAAGTATAATCTTTATGAGATACAATTGTGCCAAATTTACAATCACAGGATTTTTTATGAAAAAAAGCTTATTGGGACTCTTTTTAGCCTTCTCATTAAATGCAGATGATATTTATGAAGGGGATTTAAGTGCGCCCGAAGCCCATGAGATGCAAAAAAAAGGGGAAGCAATCATCGTGGATGTCCGCACTACCCTCGAATTTCTTTATACCGGTCATGGTGAAGGTTTTGTCAATATTCCTGCATACGAGTGGACCTATATCCCAAAGTCCATCGAAGAACGGGTGAAAAGTTCCGAATTTGAACTCAAAACAAACAAGACAAAAGGGCATATCGATACTCAAAAGCTTTACGATGCCAAAGAGGTTATAAACAAAAATTTCGTTACCGATGTTATGGCGGCTATGAAACTGCGCAAAGTCGACTCCGTTATCCTCGTCTGCCGTAGCGGACCGCGCTCAAAAGCTGCCGCAAATATTCTCACCAAAGAGGGAATCAAAGCCTACAATCTTGATAACGGATTTATGTTCGGATGGAAAGAAGCAAAAATGCCTTTTGATGGGTATTAAAACCGTTATCTTCGGATAACGTCGCTCTCTTTTACCCAATACTCTTCATCCGCTGCTTGCCAAACCCGATTTACAAAATAACCGGTAATTTTTACCCATCCACCATTGCTGGTTCCTGAGGTGAATGAGCGTCCCTCTTCCCACATATCGATTTTTGTTCCATTGGGTGTGTTGTAAATCGAGGCTATTGTTGCCATACGATAGGCTGAGGGAGCAGCTCTTTTCGTAGTAGGGGATGCTGCTTTAGCACTTTTTTTGCGTTCTTGTTCCAACGCCAGCTTATCCGCTTGACGACGTTTTTGCTCATCCATCACTTTTGTGTTAATCACTTGTTTTTTAACCAGTTCTTGTTTGATTGCTTCGGCTTTCAACACTGTTTTCGGCAAATTTTTTGGAACTTTTAATTCTTTATAGACGGTTTTTTCGATTATTTTTTCTTTTACAATCGGACGTTCTTTGTAGACCACTTTTTCGACTATCTTTTCTCTTATGATCGGACGATCTTTATAGACAATTTTTTCAACTATTTTCTCTTTCACAACAGGACGATCTTTGTAGACTACTTTTTCAACCACTTTATCTTTGCTAATCGGTCGATCTCGATAGACAATTTTTTCAACAATTTTTTCATATGCAACAGGACGATCTCGATACACTACTTTTTCAATGATCTTATCTTTTCCAACCGTTTTTAGTGCTGTATTTTGAAGATTCGCGATGGTTGTCTGGGCTGTTGCAAGATCACGCTGCAACTTATTTATTTTTTCATTTGATTCAACGGTTTTAGTAACAATTTTTTCCTGCACAACGGGACGATCTTTATAAACGGTCTTTACTCCGCTTGGTTGTTTTAACGCTTTTTGTGCAGCCAATAATTCAGCTTTAGCCGTTTCTACCGCACGTTTTAGTGTTTCACGCTCTTGAACTGATACCTTTTGCGTATGAAGCTGTGAAATTAAATTTTTATTTTGTGCTATGGCTTCACGGTAAGCACGATCAAGGGAGAGCAGCGTTTGTTCCAAGCTTTTTATAACGCCGTTTTTTTGAGAAATTTCTTGATTTATCGATTTATTTTTACTCTTAGATTCCACTGATACGTTAGGCTCTGTACCCTGAGAAGCTTTACACTCTTCATACATTTGGCGCAATTTAGAGACTTCGGTCAAGATTGATTGAGGGTCATTACTCGTTGCATTCAACACAGCGGCTGTGCATAATGAGATTAAAATCTTTCTCACGACAGAGCCTTTCGAGTCAGTTTTACCCCCATCTCCAGATGGTGCGTATACGGAAATTGATCAAACAGTGCCATGGCCTGAACCTCATGAGTCTGGTCTAAAATCTCTAAATCTCGTAACAAAGTCTCAGGATTACAGGAGATATACAACAAATGATCAAATCGTGCAGCAAAGGCACAAGGCTCTTCCCCTAAACCGCTGCGGGGAGGATCGACAAAAAGAGTCTTCAGAGAGTAGTCGCTTACTTGCAACCCCTCTAAACGGCGAAATTCACGCACGCCATCCAGTGCCAGTGTAAACTCTTCAGCGCTGAGACGGACAAAATCGATATTATCAACGCCGTTAAGCTCCATATTCCGCTTTGCCGCAATGATAGAGGCTTTAGAAATTTCAGTGGCTAAAACTCGATCAAATTGTGTCGCAAAAGGAATCGTAAAATTGCCCGCACCGCAATAAAGTTCGAGTAAATCTCCGCCGATTCCTTCGAGCTGTTCAAGCGACCATGAGACCATTTTTTCGTTCACAAGCGCATTGGGTTGGGTAAAACTGTTTTCGATATGGATATACCGATAATCACGATTTTTTATATGAAGCATTTCAGTAACATAATCTTGGCTTAAAATGATTTTTTGCTTACGGCTTCGACCGATGATATAAATTCCCAACTCTTTTTCTATAAGGCGCGCACTCATACTCCATTGCTCATCAAGTGCTTTGTGATAGATCAAGCTCGCCAATACTTCGCCGCTGCTGCTGGTCAAAAAATCAATCCCGAACAGCTTATATCCCAATTCATATTTTTTGATTTGCTCTAATAGAGGCTGCATAATGCGCGCTATTTGCTCATGGACGATAGAACAATTTGTTATTTTAACCACCCCGTGTTTATCCGCACGGTTCATGGCATAAAACGAGCCTTCGTCATCATGATAAATTTTAAACTCGGCACGGGAACGATAATGCTCCTCTTTGGACTCAAATATATCAATTTTTCCACTAAAATAAGGGGAAAATTGTGCTTCAATGGCTTGGCTTTTTGAGAGTAACTGCCCTGCGTATCCCTCTTCATACAACCTACAACTACCGCAAAGTCCAAAATACTCGCACTGCATTAAAACCCTTTATTTGACACTGGCAATCAGATTGCCAATAAGGAGATTCCACCCATCCACCATGATAAAAACGAGTATTTTAAACGGCATCGAGATCATAACCGGAGGCAGCATCATCATACCCATCGACATCAAAATCGAAGCAACAACCATATCGATAACCAAAAAGGGTAAAAAGAGCAAAAATCCGATTTCAAAAGCGGTTTTGAGCTCACTGATAACAAAGGCAGGAATGACAATCGTCAACGGCACTTCTTTGATGGATTGAGGGTTTTCCATGTGTCGTATGCGTAAAAATAGAGCCAAATCTTTTTCACGAGTATTACGTATCATAAAATTTTTAAACGGATCGGTCGTTTTTTCAAATGCTTCATCGTAAGAGATTTTATTTTCCGTATAGGGTTTTATCCCCTCGTCATACGATTTTTGAGCAACAGGTTCCATTACAAAGACGGTTAAAATAAGGGCGAGCATGACAAGCAACTGTGTCGGCGGAACCTGCTGTGTCCCCAACGCTTGACGCAAAAATCCAAATACAATAACAAAACGGGTAAAAGTGGTCATAACAAGAATAAGACTCGGTGCGAGAAAGAGCACGGTAAGCATCATCAAAATATTGAGAGAGCTTACAACCTCTTTAGGCGACTCAGGGGCAGCGAGATTAAAACTCATAGCTGGCATCTGTGCATCAGCGCCCCAAAGGGCAAAAGGGATTAAAAGAAATAAGAAGAAAAAACGACCCAAACCAACGCTCCCGAAATAAAAGAGGATAATACCATAGACTAAGGGCTATTCTCGATTAATTCTGATAAAATTACAGGATATCAATATATGCAAGGAGCATCTATGTCCAGCCCTCTTTCCATTGTTATTCTAGCCGCCGGAAAAGGGAGCCGGATGAAATCGCCCAAGGCAAAAGTACTCCATGAGATTTGCGGTCGGGAGAT
>JAGXHZ010000106.1 GCA_024635855.1 Sulfuricurvum sp. | reverse complement strand
TCGGGCGAAAATTTGCGGAAGATCCGTCACTTTGATCCAGTGAAACTGTATGTCTTGGCGTGTTGTCAAATCCGCCGTATCCCGTGCCAACTCTTTGGATATTTTCCCAATCTCGCTTAACTGCTCGCGGTTGAGATAGCCCCCTTCGAGTTTGACACGAAGCATAAAATAGAGAGTATCATCATCAGGACCTTGAAGGTTTTTGTTCTGCGTATACAGACCATACCATTTAAAACGGTCGATATCTTCGGGATCAATTGCCTCCCCGCTTATCGCATAACGGGCGATATCGTCTAAAACATCCAATCCGTCTTTTTCGCTTTTGATCCGCTCAACACGCTGGGCTTTTGTTTCTGAAGCCATTCGTTACTCCTTATGTAACTATTTGTGCATTCCAATGAGGGAAATGACGTCGAACAAGGGCGTTAAATTCTACCTCGAACTCGGACGCTCCACCTCCTTTTTTAGCCTCTTTTTGAGTACTGCCGGTAATCATTCCCGCAGCAACCGTGTTGTTGGTAATTTTGTCAATCAGGATAAATCCTCCCGTTTGACGATTTTCTTCATACGTATCAAAGACCAAAGGTGAGCCCAACACTAAACGAACCGAACCAATATCATTGAGTCCCAATTCATGAGCAACATGATGAACCTGCGTATTGACATCGACACGATAATCAATCCCCTCACCTACCGCAGAGGTAACCGTTGAGCCTCTTTTAAACAAATAGCTTTTTCCTACAAGAAAGGGCTCTTCATCCATCCAAACCAAATTTGCCGTAATCACATCCGATACACTGATGGGTTCACCCGTTTTGATGATTATATTTCCACGGCTGATGTCAATCTCTTCATTCAGGGTCAACGTTATCGCTTGTGCGGTGGACGCTGATTCCAAATCACCGTCATAGGTCACAATCGCTTTGACCGTAGCATTTTTCCCCGATGGCAATACCGTTATACTCTCACCGACACCGATACTTCCCGAAGCAATCGTTCCGGCAAATCCTCTGAAATCGAGATTAGGACGGTTGACATACTGAACTGCCATTCGAAACGGTGCATCCGGTGATGGCGCAGACAGAGGTACCTCTTCGAGATGCTCTATTAATGTCTTACCCTCATACCAAGGGGTATGGATACTGCGAGTAACCACGTTATCCCCCTCCAGTGCAGACATCGGTACAGAATAAATGTTCTCTATCCCAAGTTCTTTTGCAAACGTCCGATATTCGGCATCGATTTTTTCAAATACATTTCGATTATAATTCAACAAATCCATTTTGTTAATCGCTATAACGACATTGCGTATCCCTAAAAGACGAACTATAAACGAGTGACGGCGCGTCTGCGTCACAATCCCGTATCGAGCATCGATCAAGATAATCGCCAAATCCGCCGTCGATGCACCCGTAGCCATGTTCCGGGTATACTGCTCATGCCCTGGGGTATCTGCGATGATGAACTTGCGTTTATCGGTCGAAAAATAGCGGTAGGCTACGTCAATCGTAATCCCCTGCTCCCGTTCGCTTTGCAACCCGTCCACGAGGAGTGCCAGATCGATTCTATCCCCCGTCGTCCCCGATTTTTTACTGTCATTTTTAATGCTTTCGAGCTGATCCTCAAAAATCATTTTGGAATCGTGCAAAAGTCTCCCGATTAACGTACTTTTACCATCATCGACACTGCCGCACGTTATAAAACGCAACAGCTCTTTATGTTCTTGTTCCTGCAGATAGCTTTGAATATTTGAAGCTATCAAATCCGATTGATGTGCCATTAAAAATATCCTTCAATTTTTTTCTTCTCCATGGAGCCTGCTTGATCGGCATCGATCAAACGACCTTGTCTCTCGCTCGTTTTGGTCAACAGCATCTCCTGAATAATGTCAGGAAGCGTCACCGCATCGCTGGCAACCGCACCCGTCAACGGATAACAGCCCAGCGTTCGGAAACGGACATTCTCGATAACAGGGATCTCGCCCTCTTCCAGAGGAAACCGTTCGTCATCCACCATGATTTTAACCCCGTCACGTTCGACCACAGGTCTGGGCGCAGCAAAATAAAGAGGAACGAGAGGGATACCTTCGAGATAAATGTATTGCCAAATATCAAGCTCTGTCCAGTTGGACAACGGAAACACCCGTATGCTCTCCCCTTTATGAATGCGCCCGTTGTAAATATTCCACAATTCAGGACGCTGTTTTTTAGGATCCCAACGATGGTTTTTGTCACGGAACGAATAAATCCGCTCTTTGGCACGGCTTTTTTCTTCATCCCGTCGCGCTCCACCGAAAACAGCATCAAATTTATGCTCATTCAACGCCTGCTTCAGTCCTTCCGTTTTCATAATATCCGTGTAAACAGAACTCCCGTGTGTAAACGGTGTAACCCCTTTGGCAACTCCTTCAGGATTCACGTGAGTCAACAACGTCAACCCGAGTTCTTCGATACGGCGGTCACGAAATTCGATCATCTCTTTAAATTTCCACGTCGTATCAACATGCAAAAGTGGAAACGGCAACTTTGAGGGATAAAATGCCTTCAATGCCAAATGAAGCATCACCGAGGAATCTTTCCCGATAGAATAAAGCATCGCCGGATTTTCAAATTCAGCAATGACTTCACGCATAATATGGATCGATTCCGCTTCCAATACTTTAAGATGGGTCAGTTGTTCTTCAGTCATAGTATTTCCTTTACAATTTTATTAATATTCATACAAATAAGGCCCAGTCAGCCAAGTCCTCGCGTTGCGACGCACAGTCGTCTCCGCATATTTGACGCAAAATCGCCAGTAAAACAGACATAATCAGCCTCCGTTTAGGTGCAATCCGCACTCTTTATGTTCAGGGTTTTCCCACCACCATCGTCCGGCACGTATATCTTCTCCCTTGATAATTGCACGGGTACACGGGGCGCATCCGATACTCGGATACCCCAAATCATGCAATGCGTTATAGGGGAGGTTATTTTCTTTGATAGCGGTCCAAACGTCCTCTTCGCCCCACTCAATCAACGGATTAAGCTTAATCAATCCGTTTGCTTTGTCCCATTCGACCAATCGCATCGTTTCACGTGTCGGGGATTGAGCGCGTCGCAATCCGGTAATCCAAACATCCAATCCTTTTAATGCCCGTTGAAGCGGTGCGATTTTACGGACATGGCAGCACATTTTTCGGTTTTCTACACTCTCACGAAATCCGTTGATCCCTTGACGCTGATAAAGAACCTCAATATCCGCAGTATTGGGAAAATAGACATCGATTTTAATACCGTATTTTTTATTTGTCTGATCCATAACGGTATACGTCTCTTCGCTCAATCGTCCCGTATCGAGAGTAAAAATGTTAGCCTTTGGATTTTGACGCAGCAGCAAATCGGTCAAGACCTGATCTTCCGCACCGAAACTTGTGGCTAAGGCAATCTTCTCTTTATAGTTTTGGTTAAAAAAACCCAATATTTTCTCAATCGGTTCATTTTCCAATTCTCTGTTCAATAATTCAATCGTATTTTTCATCGTTACCCCTAAATTTGATAGTCGTTTTTGACCACCTTCGTTCGTCCAAAATTTGTTGTGTCCCACACACGCTCATGAAAATAGTAAAGAATCATCTTCGTAAAAACTTCAATCGATCCGATGGACAATGCCCAAATCAAATTTCCGGTAATAAAAAAAGCAATAACCATCGTATCAATCGTCCCTACCGTTCGCCAAGAGACTGCTTTGATTACGCTTCGATAATGTTTGTCTCTCATCTCACGTATTCTGCTCTGGAAACTCGTAAAGCTCCGTACTCAAATACCGTTCACCGGTATCGCACAAAATCGTGACGATTGTTTTCCCTTTATTCTCCGGACGAGCTGCAATCTTGCGTGCCGCGGCGATATTGGCACCGGAGGAAATTCCTACCAGCAACCCCTCTTTTTTTGCTATTTCTCTCGAAGTCTCAAAAGCTTCCTCATTCGTGATCCGAATAATTTCATCATAAACTTTCGTATTGAGCACTTGCGGAATAAAACCGGCTCCGATTCCTTGAATTTTGTGCGCTCCGGCGGGCTCTCCCGACAAAACGGGTGATGTATCCGGTTCTACGGCGATCACTTGAATATCAGGGTTATAGCGTTTTAACACTTCCCCCACTCCTGTAATCGTTCCGCCAGTACCGACAGCAGCGACAAAAATATCTACTTTACCGTCTGTATCACTCCATATCTCTTCTGCCGTTGTCACTCTATGAATCTCGGAGTTATCTGGATTGTTGAACTGCTGTAATAAAACAGCATTGGGCAGTGTTTTGGAAAGTTCCAATGCTCTTGAAACTGCTCCGCCCATCCCCTTTGCAGGTTCAGTCAAAACGATTTGTGCCCCCAACGCAACTAAAATACGTCTGCGTTCAAGGCTCATTGAACTGGGCATTGTAAGAATCAGTTTCAATCCAAGATTCGCAGCAACAGAGGCAAGCGCAATCCCGGTATTTCCGCTTGTAGGTTCGACGATGATACTCTCATGTGTGATCTCACCCCGCTTTATTGCTTGAAGAATCATGTTGCTTCCGATTCGATCTTTAACCGATCCGGACGGGTTCATAAATTCACATTTACCTAACAGTATGGTTTCATTTTCTTCAAACTTCAATTTCACCAATGGTGTATTACCAATCAATTCAGTAATATTGGCAGCTATTTTCATTGTTCCCTCCTTCTTTAGTAAAGACTCCTCGTGATGTAACTCACACCTAAAATCGCTTGATTAAAACAACAGAACTGAATGTTCATTCAGTAATATTTGATGGCATTCTAACAGAAGTATATTTTATTGTCTAGTAAACACAGTATTTTAGTATGGTATTATTTATTTAAACAATGATTCCGGTATTTAAAAGCAAAATACGCTACACTTCCTGTATCTATTAGTTATAAAGTGTTCAGATGAATAATACCCTTAGCCTTGCTCGTCAACCTATAATGAATCGTAACGAGCAAATAATCGGATATGAATTTTTTTATCGCGATGAAGAAGGAAAATGCAGCATTGATGACCCGAGACACGCAACAAGTTCTGTATTGGTCAATATTCTGAATCAAATCGGAACAGCTGCAAGTTTTGGAGACTCTCTGGCGTTTATTAACACCGATGGTCCGCTCATGTTAACGGACATTATTCGCACCCTTCCTAAAGAAAAATTTGTTTTTGAACTCTCCGAGACTATGAAACATAACGCTCAGATTCATGATGCCATCCGCTATTATCACTCTAATGGGTATCAATTCGCGCTTGATAACGCCTCCTTCCATCCCCAATATCTCGAAGATTTTGGTCCTCTTTTCTCTTGTATCTCTTTTGCAAAATTTGACGTCAACCAAACCGATATAGAGCAGTTACACTTTTTGCCAAACCCTTTTGGACAGATAAAGCTCATTGCACAGCGAATCGAATTTTATGAACTTTTCGAAGCATATCAATTACTGGGATTTGACTACTTCCAAGGGTTTTATTTCGCCAAATCGCATCTCATCACCCATCCTCGCATTGATCCTAAAAACGGGGATGTTCTCTCGCTGTTTTCACTTTTGCAAACGGATGCCTCACTGGAAGAAATTTACACCGCATTCAAGCGCCAAAGCGCCCTCTCTTTACAGCTCATTCAGTTTTTAACCTCAACTCATCCTGAATATACCTACCAAGCATCCTCCATCAAAGAGATGATAGAGAGAATGGGTAAAAATGCTCTGACGCAATGGCTTTTACTCATCATTTATTCCAAATCAGGGACAAGTTCGACGGGAACCATCAATAATTACACTTTTTTTACCCAAAAACGGGTTGACATAATATTAAAACTACTCGACTATGCTTCCCCAAACCCTTCGGAAGAATTGATCGAAAGTGCACGATTAATTGCTTTATATTCATTATTGGAAGGCGTCATGAATCTTCCCGTAGAACAAATCGTCCACTCCCTTAACCCCACCGATGAAATCAAAGATGCCCTCCTCGTTCACTCAGGTCTACTGGGAAGAGTCTACATTGCAGCATTAAAACTCGAAAACAATGACGTATCCACCGCTGCATTACTGCTCAAATCATACGGTGTGACACCAGAGCTTTTAAAAACATATTTGTAAAGAAACAGCAGTAAGCCCCCTCCTCCTATACTCCTCTCTTATAAAGTTAAGCGCTTCAAACATCCATAAAAAAGTCATTATTCTAGGTTAGACTATTTTCAAAATACTACTGGATTTGATTCAAATAATCCTCGTTTGGATGAAGTGATAGTACTTACATACTAATTATGATAATAAATAAGAGAGAAGAAGCAAATGGATTTTAAAAATATTCTGGATTTATTATTAAGTTCAAAATTCTCTTCAGACCCCATAAATAAAGGGGTACAAACAGAAAAAGTTCAATTTATTGACTATATAATCAATCACATTAACAATCTCATTTTTGTTGCGGATCAAAATCATCGTTTCGTCTATGTTAATGATTCTTTTGTACACAAATATCATTATTCAAGAGAAGAGCTTTTGAATATGAGGATAGGCGATATAGATATCCATTTTCAAGATTCTTTCTTGAATGATGCTTTTTTGGAAAATTTTACGGTTAAAAAAACGTTCCAACTCCATACTATTCATAAAGCTAAAGATGGAAACCTTTACCCTGTTCTTGTACATACAAACTACATTAAATATGAAAATCAAATTTATACTACCGGAGTTATTGAAAACGAAAACTACATCCAAAAACTCTTAGACACACAAGATGGTTTTGTTATATTGACAGACAATAGCAAACTCATAATGGCAAATAAACAAATGCTAAATTTCTTTGGTTTTTCAGATTTCATGACTTTTATGAGTCAACATAAAAGTATTAGTGAGCTTTTTATTGAGGAAAACGGATTTCTTTCTAATCATCCTACATGGATAAATAAAACTCTAAAATATCGCAATGGAGATGCAAAAGCAAAAATTAAAAATCCCGCTACCAATGAAGATCATATTTTTTTAGTTAGAGCATCGCCATTTGACAAAAATAGATTTGTTGTTACGTTTACAGATATAACCCATGCAGAAAACTACAAAAAGAAATTAAAACATTTAGCGCTTACCGATGGCATGACATCCCTCTTTAATCGACGATATTTCAATAAAATTTTACCAAGAGAAATAAACCGTATAAAACGCAACCATACACTTCTCGCATTCATTATGCTAGACGTTGATTTTTTCAAACTTTACAATGACTCGTATGGACATTTGCGTGGGGATGATGTTTTAATTGCCATAGCAAGCACCATTCAAAAACATTTTCATCGTGCAAGTGATTTTTGCTTTCGTTTAGGTGGTGAAGAGTTTGGTATTATTTGTACCGCAAAAACACTGAACGAAATTTATCAGCAGGCTGAGCAATTACGCATTGCCATCGAAGAGTTGCACATTGAACATCAGAATAACAGTGCTTCTAAGTACATAACCGCATCCATCGGTGTTGCAGTATTCGATCACTTAAGTACAGCAGAAACACTTTATTCGCAAGCAGACATACAACTCTATAACGCCAAAAATAGCGGCCGGAATAAAGTTTGTATGGAATGCGATGAGCCGTTACAAAAAAAGAATGATATACCCGATACAATGTAGACTCATCTTGGTAAAAAGAAGAATTAAACCATGAACAATGAAACTAAAATAAAAGGGATGGGAGCGATTCTGCACGCTGATGGAGTTGCCTTTCGCGTATGGGCACCCCATGCACAAAACGTATCCGTTATTGGATCGTTTAACGAATGGAATGCTATAAAGCACCCGATGAACTCTGAGGAAAATGGGTATTGGTATGCCAATGTCGCTGAGGCTCATGCGGATGATCAATATCTGTTTCTCCTCTCTACGCAAAACGGTGAGTTCAAGCGGATCGATCCGTATGCCCGTGAAGTGACAAGTTCCGTCGGCAATGCCATCGTTCACGATACACGTTTTGACTGGCAGGGGGATGATTTTACCATCGTGCCGTGGAATGAACTTGTCATCTACGAACTTCATGTCGGGACGTTCAATGATCAAGAAGACGTTGTCCATCAGGGTGAGTTTTCATCGATATCCGCGCGTCTTGGACATTTGAAAAAACTCGGTGTCAATGCGATACAGATTATGCCAATAGGAGAGTTCGCGGGAGAACGCTCATGGGGTTATAACCCTTCCCATATTTTTTCGGTAGATGGTGAGTACGGAGGGCCGTTGGCGTTTAAACAGTTTATCAAGCGCGCCCATCAAGTCGGTATTGCGGTGATACTGGACGTGGTGTACAACCACCTAGGTCCTAGTGATCTTGATCTGTGGCAGTTTGACGGTTGGAGTGAAAACGGTCGCGGCGGAATCTATTTCTACAACGATAATCGGGCGATTACTCCATGGGGGGAAACCAGACCCGATTACGGACGAGAAGAGGTTCGTCACTACCTCATGGATAACGTTATGATGTGGCTCGAGGAGTATCACATAGACGGCATCCGCTTCGACTGTACCCAATTCATTCGATCTGTAGACGGTTTCGAAGTACAGGATATTCCTGATGGGTGGCGCTTGCTTCAGTGGATCAATAGCGAAATGACACAGAAATTTCCCGGTCGGGTCTCGATCGCTGAGGATCTTCAAAACAATAAATGGCTCACCAAAGAGGTTGGAGCGGGCGGAGCCGGATTCGCCTCTCAGTGGGATGCCATGTTTGTCCATCCCATACGTCAAGCGGTGATAACACCCCAAGATGAGCAGCGATCACTCGAAGCCATCCGTGATGCCATCTTATACCGTTATAACGATGATGCCTTTGACCGGGTTATCTACAGCGAATCGCATGACGAGGTAGCAAACGGTCATGCCCGTGTACCGCAAGAGATTAATCCGAATGACCCCAAAGGATGGTACGCGCGGAAACGTTCGACATTAGCCGCCGCAATGGTCTTTACCTCCCCCGGTATACCTATGCTTTTTCAAGGTCAAGAGTTCCTTGAGGGGGGATGGTTTCGTGACACGGTTCCCGTTGATTGGGATCAATGTGCTGAATTTCACGGTATCGTTCTTCTGTATCGGGACCTCACACGGTTGCGCTCCAACCTTGATGGCTTCACGCGCGGTTTATGCGGGCAGTTTACACAAGTCTATCACCTGAACAATGAACGCAAGGTCATTGCTTTTCACCGCTGGGACAAGGGCGGTGTATCGGATGACGTTGTGATCGTTGCTAACTTCTACCATGAGGCACAGAAAGATTACGTCATCGGCTTTCCAACCGAAGGAGCTTGGAAACTCCGTTTTAACAGCGATTGGGAAGGGTACAATGACGATTTTGGCAACTATCCGAGTGCTGATATTATCGCAAAAGAGGGTAAATATGATGGGCTTGCTTTTCATGCTGCGGTTTCTATCGGAGCTTACAGTGTAGTGATTTTTTCGCAATAAACATTCCGAATAAACAGGTAAGGGAATGAGGAGAAAATTCTCTTCAAGATGTGTATTAAACGAAATTGACTCTGGTAACATGGTGTTTCAGTCCAAGTTTTGCAGAATAGAGTAGAGGCTAAAGAGCGTTAAAAGTGCCTATTTCTTACTCCACTTATTCTGATTGAAAATACCCAAAATCACTATATTATCCCCATCGATCAAATAAGGGATGGTATAGCCTTTATGTATTAGCTCTCGGTTGCCATCATCATTTAACCGTCCTTTACTGGGGTTATCAGTTAGCGTCTCGATGTGGGCTTTAACTTTAGCTAAAAATTCTTTAGCTGCTTTGCGCTTGTCTTTGACGATAAACTCATAAGCCGCCATTACTTCACGATTAAACTGTGGGTCATAAACGATCTTCACGCCTCTATTTGTCTTTCAATACGTTCCCACATTTCGTTATGCGGAACAGTCTCCATATCTCCGGCACGGTATTGATCCGCGCGGCGTTTCACCTCATCGGCATACCAAGGACGTGACGGTTCAATCTTTGCCGCCTCTTTTGGAAGCGTTTTTAAAAAGGCTATTACTTGATCGGCGAAACTGTCGTTAATGGTGATCGTCATAATATCCCCCTTTTGTTTCATTTGGAAAATTATAGCACTCTTTAGTGTGTAATTTAGCATAGGGGATAAATGCGTATCGGATACTATTCGTCGGATTCAGGCAGCGTTTCTACAAGTTCAGACGGCGTAGACTCGAAAAACTGCGTGATAGAAATATCAAGTATTTTACTAATTTTATAAAGATGCTCGATGTTGAAGTGTTTACCATCATTACAAAGCTCAGCAGCAGAAACGAGACTAACCGATTTATATCCCATTTCGTAAGAGAGAGTAAGTTGACTCATCTCTTTTTTTGTTCTGTAATATTTTACGTTTTCACCGATGAGTTTATAGATATTCTGTATTTCATCATCTGAAAAAGCGGTTTGAGACATCTATAACCCACTATAGTATTAGTTGGGTTGATTTTAGTTGGATCAGAATCGATCAACAAACCACTATGGTGGGTTATTTTGTTTCGTATTGTAATACCTTTAAAAAATAATTAATATATTTTATTTAAAAATAAACTATTTTAGTTTAAACACTATATACTGAATTAAGTACTATAAATTAAAAATGCGCTCCCTGTAATGGGATCTGTAATTGTTAGAGATAAAGGATTTCATATTATGAAACAAATGTTAAAACTACAGATAATTGCTCCTACAATAGCTCTGTTTTGATTGGCTGGGTGTTCTTCTCATCAAGTAAAAATCGAACAAACTCCACCCGCAAAATATCAAACTCTTGGTCAAACTCTTGGTCAAACTCTTGGTCAAACTCTTGGTCAAACTCTTGGTCAAGCAAAAGGTGAAGGAACAGGTTCTCTCGGATTACTCGCTACTGGGTATTATTTTATTCCAATGGGATTGAATTCACGAAGCGAAAAAACATGTCAGAAGTCAGAAATACCTGACTCCTATTTAAACAATAAATTTATTCTAACAAACAATAGTTATAATAGTTTTGCTATAATCATCTCAAAAAAATAAATAATTAAATTTTAAAAGGAAGATTACACGTGAAAGTTCCATTTTTTTTACATCCATTAGTTTTTATTTTCATAATGTATAGCTTAGTAACTTATGCGTCAGATGATATAAAATTAAAAACAGACCCTGAACAGCGAATAGATGTACACTATAGACTATTCAAAACGGAAAACATGTGGAATTTTTTAGAACTAGACACACAAACTGGCCGTGTATGGCAAGTTCAATATTCAGTGAATCAAGATATTAATCAATCTAAAGTGCTTATCAATTCAATGCCTTTAGCTTCAAATGGAAAGAATGGAAGATTTACTTTATACCCTACAAATAATATTTGGAACTTTATATTAGTTGACCAGGACGATGGAAGAGTATGGCAAGCCCAATTTTCATTAAATAAAGAAAATAGAGCATTAATACCTATTCCACATATACAGTAATTTTTAACCCACGTTCCAACCTCATGAAAATAGTTAACTGTATGGAGAAGAAATGAGTACTGTTGAAATATTTTCAATTATAAAAGACATCACTCTTGCTGGTGCAGCAGCCACCACTGCTTATTTCGCATATACTGGCGTAGAGAAATGGCAAAAAGAACTTCGTGGAAAAGCCAATTTTGAGGTAGCGCGGGAACTCATAAAATCAGTATATAAACTAAGAGACGAAATATTTTACTGTCGCTCTCCTTTCATTGCAGGAATGGAATTTCCTGAGGATTATCGAAGAACTGTGGGTAAACATACCAATGATGAAAATGGTCAAGCATATGCACATGTATACTCGAAAAGATGGATACCTGTAGGCGATGCAGTTCAAAATTTTGATACTGCTCTTTTAGAAGCAGAGGCACTATGGGGAAAAACAATTAAAGATAAAGGCACAGCCTTACGCCAATGTGTTCGATCACTTCAAGTGGATATAGAGTCATTTATAGACAACCAATATTCTGGGGGGGAGCATTTTAAAGCTGACAGTGAATTTGGAAAGAAAGTGAAAGAAAATATTTGGGATATAAAATCGCAAGAAAATGAACTAACAATAAAAATTAATGCTGCGATTGAAGGACTTGAGAAAGAACTTATGCCTTATCTGTCACGTAGTCAATAAACTTAAAACTACTTTTTTTGTCTGCACACGTCATAACCGTCAAAAGACTAGGTGTACCATATCTCTCATACTTCCACTTTGCAAAAACAAACAACAAACAAGGGGTCAGATATTCAATCTTCACTTTTTGAAAACGAACCTAACTCAAAATAGCGAAAGTCATTTTATTGAATGAGCAAATGAGGTATGGATGAAACGTCGATTTTGGAAGTTTTGAATGTGGATTGATTTTAAAGATGGTGTCAGAGGGGGGACTCGAACCCCCGACCCCCGGCTTATGAGACCAGTGCTCTAACCAGCTGAGCTACCCTGACATCTTTATTGGAAGAGTGGAATTATAATGACTCATTGCTTATTGTTAGCTAAAAGTAGTAACCTTTTAACGATAAAATAAAATCAGCCAAACTCGTGTACAATTCGCCCAATAAAACAAAAGGAAGCATAATGAATTTTCAACCACTTGGAAAACGTGTATTGGTTCAACGTCTTGAAGAGGCAACTACAACCGCATCAGGGATCATTATTCCTGATAATGCAAAAGAAAAACCTTCATCAGGTACTGTTGTCGCAGTAAGTGACAAAGTCTCGACGGTAGAAGTTGGCAATGTTGTTGTTTTCGGTAAATATTCAGGAACAGAGTTGACTCTTGATGGAAAAACCTACCTAGTTATCGCTACAAGCGACTTACTCGGAATCGTAAAATAATTTAATCACTTAAGGATAAAACCATGGCAAAAGAAATTCACTATTCAGACGATGCACGCAACAAGTTAGCCGCAGGAGTACAAAAACTCACTGATGCCGTAAAAGTAACGATGGGACCACGCGGTCGCAATGTTCTTATCCAACGCAGCTACGGCGCACCGATGATTACAAAAGACGGTGTATCGGTTGCTAAAGAAGTAGAGCTTAAAGATCCATTGGAAAACATGGGAGCACAACTCGTAAAAGAGGTTGCATCCAACACAGCAGATGAGGCGGGTGACGGTACAACAACCGCAACCATCCTTGCCAATGCGATTTTCAAAGAGGGTCTTCGTAATATCACAGCAGGGGCAAATCCAATCGAAGTAAAACGCGGTATGGACAAAGCAACCGAAGCAATTTTAGCAGAGCTCAAAGCCGCTTCTCGTATTATCAATGATAAAAAAGAGATTGCGCAAGTCGCCACGATTTCAGCAAACTCCGATGAGCGTATCGGTGCAATGATCGCAGAAGCTATGGACAAAGTTGGACGTGACGGTGTTATCACCGTTGAAGAAGCCAAAGGGATTAATGATGAGCTTGACGTAGTTGAGGGGATGCAGTTTGACCGTGGTTACCTCAGCCCGTATTTCATCAACAACAGCGAAAAAATGACGGTTGAACTCGATCATCCATTTATCCTCCTCTTCGATCAAAAAATCTCGAATCTCAAAGACCTTCTTCCGGTACTAGAGCAAGTACAAAAAAGTTCACGTCCTCTTCTCATCATCGCTGAAGACGTAGACGGTGAAGCGTTAGCAACCTTGGTTGTCAACAAACTTCGCGGTGTATTGAACATCACTGCAGTAAAAGCACCGGGATTCGGTGATCGCCGTAAAGCAATGCTTCAAGACATCGCAGTTCTTACTCGTGCACAGCTTATCTCTGAAGAAATCGGTCGTACACTCGACAGCGCAACCGTTGCAGACCTCGGTCAAGCATCACGCGTTGTTATTACCAAAGACAACACGACCATCGTTGATGGCGCTGGAGAAAAAGATGCAGTAAACTCACGCATCAAAGAAATCCGTACTCAAATCGAAAGCACAACAAGTGAATACGATAAAGAAAAACTACAAGAGCGTCTTGCAAAACTTAGTGGCGGTGTTGCCGTTATCAAAGTAGGCGCTGCAACTGAAACCGAAATGAAAGAGAAAAAAGACCGCGTAGACGATGCACTCTCTGCAACCAAAGCTGCGGTTGAAGAGGGTATTGTTATCGGCGGCGGTGCGGCACTTATCCGTGCAGCAGCAAAAGTGAAACATGATCTCAGCGGCGATCAAAAAATCGGATGGGAAATCATCCTTCGCGCCATCACTGCTCCAGTAAAACAAATCGCTGAAAATGCAGGATATGACGCAGGTGTTGTTGTTAACACCATCGTATCTTCAACCAATGAAAACATCGGATTCAATGCAGCAACCGGCGAATACGTTGACATGTACGAAGCGGGCATCATCGATCCTCTCAAAGTTGAGCGTGTTGCATTGACTAACGCAACATCCGTATCAAGTATGCTCCTAACTACCGAAGCAACAATCCATGAAATCAAAGAAGATAAGCCTGCAATGCCAGATATGGGTGGAATGGGCGGAATGCCGGGAATGATGTAAGTTTAAAGCTGCAATGATGTTGGAAAATCCTATTATCGGAGATATCATCGGTATAATCGGTGTCTTCATCATTGTTGTGGCGTATATCTTGATGCAAATCGACCGGATGGATCCTAAAGGGGTTTTATTTTCCCTTTTAAATACCATAGGTGCGATTTTCATCCTTATATCACTCCTCTATGACTGGAATCTTGCATCCTTTGTCATGGAAGTAATTTGGTTTACCCTCAGTCTTTATGGAACTGTTAGAGGGTATAGAAAGCTAAAACTTAAATCTCATTAAGTTTTCTATTTTCCCAAAGAGAATGGGCAAAAGCAATAGCGATTAGTCCAATTCCAATCGTTCCCGTCACCATTTCACTGACGTGTGTCGTAATTTTGAGTAACATGATAATTGCTAAAATACCGATCGCGTAATGGGCACCGTGTTCAAGATAGCGAAATTGTGACAACGTTTTATGTTCAACAAAATAAAGTGTAATACTCCGTACAAACATAGCCCCTACCCCAAGTCCAATCATAATGATAAAGATATTGCTTGTCAGCGCAAATGCTCCGATAACACCGTCGAAACTAAAACTAGCATCTAAAATTTCCAGATAAATAAATCCGGCGATTCCGCTTTTAACCGTATCAGAAGATAAAAAATGATCCAGCATTCCCAGTAATGAGTGCAACAAAACACCATACATGAACGCTAATACCACACCAAAATCCTGCGTAATATGCCCCAAACCGATCCCTACCATGATGGCAGTAATAAGCTCAATGTTGGCAACCCCTGAAAACTGCTTCATGGTTTTGGAACCTTCTACGAAAGTTACCCATTTAACATCATGATCACCAAAGAAAAAGTCCAAAAAGACCATGAGCAAAAAGGCTCCACCAAAAGCAAAAATGGTTGACTCAGCAGTTTTTAGCGCATTTTCATAGACATCAGGCTGATTCATAGCGACATGCAATGTCTCAAACAATCCCATACCTGTAACAATAGAAACGATAGCGAGAGGAAAAAGAAGACGCATACCAAAAACGGCAATCGGAATACCAAAAACGATAAAACGCTTTTGCCAGATCGGGTCCATGGTTTCAAGGACTTTGGCATTAACAACCGCATTATCAAACGATAATGAAACTTCCAAAACAATCAGTAAAAAAGTAATGTAGATAGCAGCTAATCCGCCAAGATAGAATGCCGCGATCAGACCAAGCGCCATAATCGCGAAAGAAGAGTAAAAGTAGCGCATTGCACACCCTATGTAAAAAAGATCCGTTATTATAGACAATTTAGCCTATAAACTCCTCATCGATGACGTGTAAACTGGAAGTGTTTCCCTAGTTTTTCTTTTCTAATGCGTAAAAAAAGTTTGTTTCCATTTGAATAATATATGTTTTTCTGTATCTAATAACCATTTAAATAGTACATATATCTATTTTAATAGATTTATAGTTCTTAATAAATTATATAATATACGGTTTTATGTATATAATTTACAAAAAATAATAGTAAATGAGCTTACAGACATAGTAAAATTAAAAAAATGTAGTGAAAATATAGAAGAAATTATGTGAGTGCGTTATGCCATTGAACGAGAGAGAGTCGAAAGCCTTTGCGTACAGGGAGAACTTCATGTGAAAAATAAGGGTTGCTTAAAAATACGACCATATCACCGGCTTCAGGACGAAGGGTTATAGTATTTCCGTGAATATCGCATAAGTAATTAAACAACAGCTCTCCGCCGTTAAAATGGTCTATGTCGGTAGGATTAGGAGTATATGAAGTGGTAAATAAAACCGTTGTAAGTTTACGCTCAGGAGCAACGGTGCGAAAGCCGATTGTTTTTCCCTCACCATCACGCAATTCACTCGAATCATCGCTGTGTCTGAGATAAAAACTTCCGCTTTCGTATCCCAATACCTGCACATCGGTTGCCTTGCTGAGTGAAAGGGCAAAAAACTCCTCTATCTCACTGCGAACCGCATCAAAACGACGATCATAAATGAGACGGTGCTCAGGGCTAAGAGTATGGATATCGGTTTTACGGATAGCAGTATCGAGAGAACGTCCGCGAAGTTCCGCACTAACTGATTCGTCATCCTCCAATGCAGCGTGTGTGATGGCACGGCATTCAGAGGGGCTTAATACCCCCTCGATAACCATATAGGGAAAATCGTGATAGGGGTTAGGAAAGCGTTTAGTTGGAATATCCATGGTCAATAATTCATCACTGGCGTAAACGTAATTACTGATTTGGTGCACGGTTATTTCTGCTTATCCGTCACAATATAAAGCTGCTCATGCCCCAAACGCTTGAGCACATCCATCACGCCAACGAAGTTTTGAAATGCTGCATCTTTATCACTGTAGAGAACGACCGTCATCTCTTTACCGCCTTTAACAACGTTTTGCTCAAACACTTCTAATGTTATCGGTGCTTTTTCCTCACCCATTAATAGTGTGCCGTCTTTTTGGATCGTGAGTTTGAGTTCACTTGGTTTATGCTCTGCTGCCGAGCCTTTTGCATCAGGAAGATCAACGGGAATTACTCCGGTTTTGATAAAGGTTGCGGTGGTAAGTACCATAACCAACAATACCAGCATAATATCGATAAAAGGGATAACGTTGATCGTATCCATACGTTTCATTTTCATGATTTATCCTTTATTCTTTACATCCCACATCGTTAGGAGTCTCTCCATCTTACGAAGCAAAATATTGTAAAAAACAATAGCAGGAATGGCAACAACGAGACCCATTGCCGTAGCCTTTAGTGCCAAAGCAAGACCTGTCATAATTTTTTTAGGATCAACTGCACCCACATCACCAAGAGAATAAAACGTAATCATAATCCCCAAAACTGTACCGAGCAGTCCAACATACGGAGCATTTGAACCGATAGTCGCTATCGTAGAAACATTATCTCCCAAATCAAGCTCAAGCTCTTCTTTACTTGCATAATCCTCAATCCGAACTGAACGATAACTCTTCAATCGTTCGATAAATAACGTCAACGATGCGATACTCATCAACACCAAAATACCAATAATCCCATAATCCACTGCCATGTGCGCAAATTCCAACATGTTGCTATTTTCCATTTTTTCCCCTGTTAAATTCTAATGTAATACACGTCCCCTCACCTAATCGTGATTGGACGCTTAATGCAACACGGTACCGATCACAGTATTTTTTAACAAGCCCAAGCCCGATACCGTATCCCGCCATCGTATTATCACTTTGATAATATCGATCAAATATACGCATAAGCGTCACCTCATCCATCCCATCACCGGTATCACAAATACGCAATGTATTCTTTGTCAACGTGATGGTGATTTTGGGGATTTGGGAGGAGTATTTAACCCCATTATCCACCAAATTATCAATGACTTTTGCTAACCCTATTCTATCAAGCTCAACCTCAAGCGGTTCACACTCACGTTGCCACTGGGCAGAGGGATAAAGTCCGCTTAAAAAAGAGACTCTCTCTTCAATCAATTCACAAAGATCAAAGCGCTCGATAACTTCTCTCTCCATTTGTTTTTTGATCAAATAATCGAGCTCATTATACCGTTCTTTTAACATCTTCGCAGCCAATTCAATCCGCTCAAGCCGTTTTTTACTCTTTTCATCATCGTGTGTTTTTCGCAGCATTGCAACATTGGCAGTGATAGTATTGATTGGGAGGTTGAGTTCATGCAAGGTCTCTTTGGAAAAACGATCCAGATGATAAAAATGTTCTTTGAGCGGTTCAATCGCTATTTTAGAGAGAATTTTACCCAAACCGATCGAACCCACTAAAACCCCAAAAGCAATCACGCCCCATTGATTTACATGGGCAATTTCATGCAAGGCATAAATAACCGCAACAATAACCGCAACCCCCATCACAAACAGGGATATAAGAGCAATCTCAACGCTACGAAACAAGCCGATACCCCATACCGCGAACATTGAGAATACGTTCATTTCCGATTTCTTGTTTGAGTCGATTGATGTAGACGCGGATTGCCCCTTCACTGATCGACTCAGAGGCACTCCATAGCGCATCCATCATCATCTCTTTGGTCACCACTTCGCCTGCGTTTTGAATCAGCAATGCCATCAACAGATATTCTTTAGGAGAAAAAATGATCTCATTCCCGTCCAAAAGAATCGATTTATGGTACGTATCCAAACACAATTCACCTGCACAATAACGATTATTTACGGATCCTCTACGACGTAATAGTGCATGAATACGTAAAAGCAACTCATCCGTATCAAACGGTTTTTTCAGATAATCATCCGCTCCGTTCTCATACGCTTCACGCAAAACAGTTGCATCTTTATGGGAAGTTAGATAAATTGCCGGTGTTTCATCCAACGATCCCCGAAGTTCTTTGAGTAATGAGAGACCATCAATTAAAGGGACATTAATATCAAGGAGATAGAGATCATAGCGTGATTCGAATGTTGCATTAAGTGCTTCTTGACCGTTACGGCATAACTGTACTGCAAACCCCTCTTCTTCGAGAAAATCTTGAATGGATTCACCAAAGAGAAGATCATCTTCAAGAAGGAGAAGTTTAATCGACACGCTCAATCGACCATGTTAATGTTTCTCCCGCTCTCATAGGGACAACCTCACCGTACATCTGGGGTACCACAAAATCTCTTTTAGCGAGGACAACTTCTTTGTATTCAGCACAGATTCCATAAATTCTTTGCGCGTTATCACTGATAAAGGCTTGAAGATTATCCAGCTTATTGTGTGCCTCAAAAATCTCACACAGCAGCTGCAATGCAATCGGAGCGGTAAAGACTCCTGCCCCGCATCCGCACGATTCTTTTGCATGTTTTGGGTGCGGTGCGGAATCAGAGCCGAACATCACCTTTGGATGGGCTTCAAGGGCTACTTTGAGTAATTCGGCACGATCCTCCGGACGTTTGGCAATCGGTTTGCAAAAGAGATGAGGACGTAACATCCCGCCTGCAACATCATCAAGCGTAATCATCAAATGATGTACGGTGATCGTCGCATATAGATTATCATATTTATCGAGCATCTCTACCGCTGCACGTGTCGTAATGTGCTCCATAACGATTTTGAGTTTTGGAAAATTAAGAGCAAGTTTCTCATACACACTCATAAATTCCGCTTCGCGATCCATCACAAATCCGTTTGTCTCACCATGCACAGAGAGAACAATCCCTAACTCCGCCATCGCTTCCAATGTCTCGCGCATCGGCTCGATATCGAAGCTAACAACTCCGCCTTCAGAATTTGTCGTTGCGCCGCTGGGATATATTTTGATTGCCGTAATATGGTCTTGAACGCTCTCCAAAAATTCTCGGCTATAGTTTTGGTAAAAGAGGGTCATATAGGGTTCAAAATCATCTGACTCCATCGCTACTTTAATGCGATGGCGATACGCTTTTACCGCTTCAAGCGTTGTCACTGGAGGAACAAGGTTGGGCATCACCAACGCACCGCTGAAGGTATACGACGTAAGAGGTGCAACAATGTTTAGCATATCACCATCCCGCAGGTGAACGTGCATGTCCAGTGGCATTGTGAGGGTTACAGTTTGCATTTTAGACCTTAAGTTGGTTTTGTGCTTCTTGGATAAGTGCATTGAGCGCATTTTCATAGTGTACCGCTTCGGACTCTTCTGTTGATTCAAAACGCGTTACAAGTACAGGAGTCGTATTACTCGCACGTACCAAGCCCCATCCTTTATCAAATATCACTCGAACACCATCGACTTCGATAATTTCTCGTATGTTAGGGAAATTCGCAGGAGGATTTTTTAACAGTTCTTTGAGTTTATCGATGAGAGCAAATTTTTCGTGCTCTGTCGTTTTGACTTTGATCTCTTCGGTAGAAAACACTTTTGGAAGTTTTGCAAGTTCAGCATCAAGATCAATCCCGTCATGAATCAGTTCAAGCATCCGCAACGTTGCATAAATTGCATCATCGTATCCAAAATAACGATCCGCGAAGAAAACGTGTCCGCTTACTTCACATGCCAAATCGGCATGTAGCTCTTTCATTTTAACTTTGAGATTGGAGTGCCCGGTTTTGTACATCACCGCCGTTGCACCGCGTTCACGTAACGTGTCATACATCACTTGAGAACATTTCACTTCACCAATGACGATCGGATTTTTCATCTTTAGCGCAAATAACAGCGCCATCATGTCGCCTTTGATATTGTTTTTATGGGTCAATACCGCGATACGGTCACTGTCGCCATCGTACGCAAAAGCAATATCGCCACGCTCGGCTAGAACTTTCTTAATATCATGAAGATTATGTTCTTCACTAGGATCTGGGTGATGATTTGGGAATGTTCCGTCCGGATCGACGTAAATACCAAAGGTATCAAGTTCCAATGCGCTAAAAATATCCACCAAACCAAGTCCTGCCACACCGTTGCCGCAATCGTATACAATACGCTCTTTCATCCCGCGTAAATGCGAAAACTCTTTAATCATATAGGCTTTGTATCGACTCAAAGCATCGATTTCGACAACATCACGCGGTGTTTTAAGAGGGAACGGAAGGATATCAATTGTCCGCCCAAGAGCATAAATCGATTCACCAAAAAAAGGAAGTTTGTTAATGGTAATTTTAAACCCGTTGTATTCGCTCGGATTGTGAGAGCCGGTAATCATCACCGAAGCGCACGCCGTTTTTCCATCGAACTCTTGATAATTACAGAAATAATTCACCGGAGTAGGAACCATCCCCATCCCCAAAACTTTCATCCCTCCGGCATTCAGACCTGCAGTGAGATATTCAAATAAAATCGGAGAGTGAGAGCGTGCATCATAACCCACCGCAACGTACTCGCCGTACGGACGCATCTCATCAGCAAGTGCATAACCCAACCTGGTAATCGTCTCTTCATTAAGCTCTTCTTCAAAAATTCCCCGAATGTCATATTCACGATAAATGCTCATAGTTGCCCTTTTAAATCAATATTAACAAATTATACAACGCGGTAGTTAAAAGAGTCTTTTGTGGAGCAAAAAGCCCCATGGAAGAATAGTAAAGAAGTGTTACAGAAGTGTTAAGAAAGTTTAAAAAGCGCGGATTCTGCGCGTGGGCTTCCCGCCGAGGGCATTGTGCCCCGAAGTGGGTAAAACCTAGTGTTAACGAAGCCAATCGGGACGGGTTCCGATGGCGTATAAAATTAAATTGCGCGTTTAAATTCAGGATATGCTTCAAGACCGCATTCGCTGACATCAAGCCCCTGCTGCTGTTCCTCATCGGTTGCACGGAACGGAAACACTTTATTGATAAGATAGATAACAACAAACGAAACGGTGAATACAAACACGGCAATCTCCGCCACCCCTTTGAGCTGATTTAAAAAGGTGATATTTTTCGCCGCATCGCTCGCAAAAATTCCCACGGCAAGTGTTCCCCAAATACCATTGACGAGGTGAACCGACAGAGCCCCGACAGGATCATCAATGCGCACTTTATCAAACAACGGAATCGCAACAACAACCAAAATACCGCCGATAAAACCTACGGCTAACGCGTCATAAAGGGTAAACAAATGTGCCCCCGCCGTTACCGCAACCAATCCGCCCAATGCACCGTTGAGAATCATCGTGATATCAAAAAGTTTATAGCGGACATAAATCAAAATTCCAGCAGATATTGCTCCGGCAAGACCTGCAATATTGGTGTTAAAAATCGTCAGTGCGACACTGTCTGCCAACTCTTTGGTCGAAATACCGCCCACCGAACCGCCGTTAAATCCGAACCATCCAATCCATAACAACATCGCTCCCAAAACAACGAGAGGAATATTGGATGCAGGAATCACACGCATTTGACCATGAACGTATCGACCCTTACGTGATCCGATGACTAAAATCGCCGCAAGCAACGCCCATCCGCCCGTAGAGTGAATCACTGTAGAACCCGCCAAATCGACCATATTTAAATCAAAAATCGTCTCTTTAAGCCAATCACTTCCCCAGCTGACATTAACTGCAGTCGGATAGATAAATGCGCCCATGACAATCGTAAAAATAGTAAGTGGGAAAAGTTTTGCCCGCTCACCGACACCACCGCTCATAATGTTAATCGCTTTACCGACAAACGCCATCTGAAACATAAAAAATGCCCATTTGCTCATCGTCGCACTTTGCAATTCACCAAAAGCCAAAGCATATCCGACCAAAATAAACGCCATAGAAGCCACGGCATAAATCATCACGTTGACCGTAAGCACACTGGAAACGTTTTTAGTTCGAACCAAACCTGCTTCGAGCATCGCGAATCCGGGAACCATCAAAATAATAAGAGTAATAGAGAAAAGGGTAAAGAGGGTATCGATAACGTACGCAGTATCCATGCAACACCTTTGATTTTAAATAAAGGTGTGCATTATAGTTCCAATCACAAGGATTGGAGTAGAAAGAGTGATTAAAATTTAATCAATAGGATTAAATGGCCTCTATATCTGTTTCACCCGTACGGATACGGATGATTTGATTGATATCACTTACGAAGATTTTACCATCTCCGATTTTACCTGTACGTGCCGCTTCAACGACGGTATTGACCACTTGATCTACCATTGCATCATCAACAACCATCTCCATTTTGATTTTCGGAAGAAAATCAACTACATATTCCGCACCGCGATACAATTCGCTGTGCCCTTTTTGACGACCGTAACCTTTTACTTCACTAACTGTCATACCTGTAATGCCGATTTCAGCAAGAGCGTCTTTCACATCTTCAAGTTTAAATGGTTTAATAACCGCTTCAATTTTTTTCATTGTAATTCCCTTATTATAATTTTAGAAAACTCAAGGCTGTGGGCAAAAAATCTGCCTCGTAAGAGGCAAGCTTTAGTGCCATAGCGGCTAGCGTAGCCAAAGGGATAAATTCCTTTGGCGTTCAAATCAAAGGTTGAACCCACGCTCACCGTGTACTGATTCATCAAGACCCATGCTCTCTTCTTCTTCATTCACACGTGATCCGCCTGTAATTGCCATAGCGATATAATACACTACAACGGTTCCAATCAAGGTAAAGGCACCAACAAGTGCTACAGATTCAAGCTGAACCATGATTTGTCCCATACGATCGCCTGACTCTTTTAATGGACCATCCCATAACAATGCTTTGTCGTTGACAGCGAAGATACCGGTTGCAATCGCTCCCCAAAGACCTGCAAGAAAGTGAACACCAAACGCATCCAAAGAATCATCATAGCCCAATTTTTTCTTCATAAGCATGACACCGAAGAATGCGATGATCGCACCGAGGATACCAATAATGAAAGCACCCTGTACCAAAACAAAACCAGCAGCCGGAGTAATCGCAACAAGTCCTGCGATAGCACCCGTTGCCGCACCCAATAAAGTTGCTTTCTTGAATACCATGTATTCCAATGCGATCCATGTAATCGTTGCAATAGAAGCCGCAATAGTCGTAGTCAAATACGCAACACCCGCGATTGCATTAGCACCAAACGCTGATCCGCCGTTAAAGCCGTACCAACCGAACCAAAGAAGACCTGCACCCAGTGCTGTCAAAATAACACTCGCAGGTTTCATCGCTGTTTTTGGATAACCGGCACGTTTGCCAATTAAAAGAGCCAATACCAAACCAGCCAAACCACCGTTCATGTGAACAACCGTACCACCTGCGAAGTCAAGAGCACCTTCGTTGAAAAGGTAACCGCCACCCCATACCATGTGTGTAATCGGAGCATAAACTGCTAAAACCCAAATCGCAACAAACACCATCCATGTAGAGAACTTCATACGCTCAATCACTGAACCCGATGCAATCGCAACAGTAATGGCCGCAAACGTTCCTTGGAACACAACAAACACATATTTAGGATAAAGCTGACCCAAATCAACGTTCGTAAAATCAGTCCACGCAATACCGTTAAGCATCACATTGCCAAATCCGCCGATGACTTGATTCATTGGTCCTTCCATCGTACCAAATGCAAGTGAATATCCTGCGATAATCCACACGATAAAACCAACTACAAATGCACCAAAAACCATAGCATAGGTATTAAGAACATTTTTTGCTCTCGTCATACCGCCGTAGAACAGCGCCAAACCTACCGGTGTCATAAGCATTACTAATGCTGTTGACATCATCATCCACGCAGTATCACCTGAATTAAGCACAGGTTCTACAACGGGCTCAACTACAGCTTCTACAGCTACCGCAACCTCTTCTGCCAATGCCAATACCGGCAAAAGTAGTGATGGTAAAATGAATTTCTTCATCTTTTCTCCTTTTTAAATGTGTTATCAAAAACTCAACCACCATTCTACATACAAAACAAAACAGTTATCTGTGATTTATTGCTTAAAATTTAATCACTATTCTCTGTTAACAAAAATTAAGCCTTATTGCCTACATAATCAATTTTTTCTTTTGAAATTATTTTTGACCGATTAACTCAATCACAACTCTTCTATCACTTTGTAAACATTCATACAATTTTGATAATGTCAATCTTTCACACCCCTCGCTGATGGGATGAGCTTCTCCAAGAGCAATGATCTTCATAGGTATATTCAGACCGTGAGCCTGCAAATAATCCGCTACTTTATGTGCTCTTCTTTGAGATAACCATAAATTGTAATTATCATCTCCCACAATATCCGTATACCCAGTGATGCGTAAAGCACTCACTTTAACATCACTCTTGCCTATTTTATCCATTAATGTAGTTATTTTTGCCATACTTGCTCGTTTAAAATAAGAACTGTTCAATGGAAACAAAGCATCTGCGCTCACAGTAATACTTTTATGTACAGCAGAAAGAATGATTGGAGATTTGACCTCAGGCGGAGTGAATTTTGAAGCAGACAAGTTGTTATCAGTGGATTTTAAATTCAGAGATGAAATTTCACTTCTAGCCGTTTCTGGATTAAATAAAATCAGAACAAATCTGCCTTTGGATGCTTCATAAACTCTAAAATATATACTTTCCGCGCTACTAATTATGGGTAAATTATAAGAAGTTTCATAGATGACAGCATCTCGTTCAACTACGCCTACAATAATTTTATCTGTGTGTACTTTTGTTTGAGTGTAACGATTTGGCAATAACGAACCTACGATCTTATTATCTATTTTGATATTGACCGCATAATCTTCATCTCCGCTTAATCGATAAAAAATTACATTCTTCTCGTTTGATTGAGCTATACCGTAGTCTCTAGGAGATAACATCCCAATAGATGATGCGTGCATCTCTCCAAATACCACAAGCACAAGCATCATTATCCGAATAAATACGATTTTATTTTCAACCATTTATACCTCTTTTTAGATTCTTACATAAAAGATTAAAACGAACGAGCAATGATGATAGCATCCAAAAATGAGATATATATGGTATTCAAAAACTCTGCTCCTAATGTTATACCATTAGTGTACAGCGAACAAAAAAGTAGACTTTTAGAATTTAAGCCTCATTGAGCTATAATCGAAAACTTAATCTTCACTTTTTCGGGGACTGCATGAACGATTTGCTAGACAACAGCGAAATTCACGATATTAATATAGAAGACACACTAAAGAGCAGTTATCTTGACTACTCTATGAGTGTTATCATCGGACGGGCTTTGCCGGATGTACGTGATGGACTTAAACCGGTTCATCGACGTATTTTGTATGCGATGGACAAACTAAGCCTCTCAGCAGGTGCTAAATACAAAAAATCCGCCCGTATCGTCGGTGACGTAATCGGTCAATACCATCCGCACGGTGATACTTCGGTTTATGATGCACTTGTCCGTATGGCACAACCGTTTGCAATGCGCATGCCGCTTGTGGATGGTCAAGGAAACTTTGGTTCCGTCGATGGAGACAACGCGGCAGCCATGCGTTATACCGAAGCACGTATGACCCGTTACGCAGGAGAACTTCTAAAAGATCTTGAAAAAGATACCGTCAATATGGTAGAAAACTACGATGGAACAACCGTTGAGCCTGTCGTTCTTCCTGCACGTGTTCCCAATCTTCTTATCAATGGTTCCAGCGGTATTGCTGTCGGTATGGCGACAAATATTCCTCCACACAATCCAAAAGAAGTTCTTAGTGCATTGGTGCATCTTATGGACAATCCTAATGCCTCACTCATTGAGATTATGCAGTTTATCAAAGCTCCTGACTTTCCTACCGGTGGAACAATTTACGGTAAAAAAGGGATTTTAGACGCATACGAAACAGGTCGTGGGCGTATCCGCGTACGTGCCAAAACTCATATCGAGAAAAAAGCCAATAAAGATGTTATCGTTATTGATGAGCTTCCGTACCAAGTCAATAAAGCGCGTCTGATTGAAACCATCGCGGATTTGGTTAAAGATAAGTACATCGAGGGAATCAGCGAAATTCGGGATGAATCGGATCGTGAAGGAATTCGTGTCGTTATAGAGCTCAAGCGTGATGCGATGAGCGAAATCGTCCTCAACAATCTTTACAAATCTACTAATATGGAAACGACCTTTGGAATTATTATGCTTTCGGTTTTCAACCAAGAGCCTCGTATATTCTCACTCCTTGAAATGCTGGGTCATTTTGTTAATCACCGTAAAACAGTCATTATTCGCCGAACAATTTTTGACCTAGAAAAAGCTAAAGCCCGTGCCCATATCTTGGAAGGTTTGAAAAAAGCACTTGATCACATTGAAGCCATTATCAAGCTTATCCGTGCAAGCAAAGATGGTGAAAATGCTAAAAATGGACTGATTGAAGAGTTTGGTTTCTCACCTATCCAAGCCCAAGCGATTTTGGATATGCGTCTTCAACGTCTTACAGGACTTGAACGTGAAAAAATCGAAAATGAGCTCAAAGAAATTTTAGCACACGTTGAATATTTAGAGAGCATTCTTCGAAGTGAAGAGGTTCTCAAAGATATTATCAAAGGTGAATTTGTTGAACTCTTAGAACAGTTTAATATTGATCGTGTCACCGAAATCGAAGACAACTATGATGATATTAACATCGAAGATTTGATCCCGAACGAGCCAATGGTTGTTACCATTTCTCACCGTGGATACATCAAGCGCGTCCCTCTTATGGCGTATGAAAAACAGCGTCGCGGCGGAAAAGGCAAAATTGCCGTTACCACCTACGATGATGACTTTATCGAAAAATTCTTTACATGCAATACTCACGATACTTTGATGTTCGTCACCGATCGTGGACAGCTTCACTGGCTCAAAGTGTATAAAATCCCAGAAGGATCTCGTACTGCAAAAGGTAAAGCGGTTGTCAATCTCATCAACCTCGAAGCCGATGAGAAAATCCGTTCTATCATTCCAACCAGTGATTTTGATGAAAACAAATCTCTCGTATTCTTCACCCAAAACGGAGTGGTCAAACGTACTGCTCTCAATGAATTCTCAAACGTTCGCAGTAATGGCGTTCGCGCTATTGTCCTTGATGATGATGACGCGCTTATCACTGCCTACATTGCAACCGAAGAGACAAAATACCTCTTTATCGTGACGAAGTTTGCCCAATGTATCAAATTCGAAATTGAAAAAACCCGTGACCAAGGACGCAGTACACGCGGTGTTCGTGGTATCAAGTTTAAAATCGAGGGTGACGTCGTAGTAGACGCTAACATCATCAAAAATGACGAACAAGAGATCTTGATGGTCAGTGAAAAAGGGATTGGAAAACGTACAACTGCCGAAGAATACCGTCTCACCAACCGTGCTGGAACCGGTGTTATCGCTATGAAACTCAATGCCAAAACAGGCACAACCGTTGTCGGATGTCTCATGGTCGATGAAACCATGGACATGATGGCACTCACTAAGAGCGGTAAAATGATCCGTGTTGATATGCAAACCATTGCCAAATCCGGACGTAACACCAGCGGTGTTTATATCATCAAAGGTGATGACGTAAAAAGTATCTCCCGTTGTCCGAAAAAAGAAGAAGACGAAGAAAATGGCGAAGAAGGTGAAGGGGAAGAAGGAACTTTAATTTTGGAATAGTATTTGCTTAAGTCAGATACTATTTAGCCTATTAAAGGAACCTAACCATGAAATATTCACTAGCTTTGGCATTTATCCTTAGCGCATCCTTCTTGCAAGCAGAACTCTTGTCCTCTAAAGATGACGTAAAAGTTCGCTGTGTTTATAGCGGAACGGACGGTAATTGCGTAGAGCCCTCTCTCTCAGCAACGCGTGAACTAGTCATTACTGTCTTTGGACAAGGTGTTGCACCTAGCGTAACTGCGTCACCTGCACAAGCATACGCGTTAGCAAAACGTGCCGCAATGGCGGATGGCTACCGTCAGATCGCTGAGCGTATTCAAGGTGTTCATGTCGAAGGTCAAGACTTTGTTAAAAATATGATGCTTCAACGTTCAACCGTTCGTACTTCAGTTGAAGCCATGGTTCGCGGTGCCAATGTAATGGATACTACTTTTAAAGACGGTTTATGCGAAATCGAACTCGAAATCGTCCTCTCTTACTCGCAGCTTTCCAAATAATCAGTGCGTGCACCCTGATAGGAGATGATTTTCTTATCGGCTATCGTGTCACGACCAAAAACTCTACGGTTCAAACTGAAAAACTTTCTGTATCCAAATCTATGACCCCCTGCGTTGGGATAAAAAAACAAAGTATCATTCTCCCTCGCCAACCAGATGAACGGCTAGAAAACACCCTTTCTCAAAATGAAAATGAATTTTTCACCTTTGTAACACAGCAAAGTCTCCATGTCCAAAGTCACCAAACCATTGGGATTCAATCTCAAAATTCCACTGAAACCCTCACCCTGCCAACCCACTGCTATGCAGTCGAGTTTAATGATGACACTGCTACAATAACCTTATTACAATAAGGGGCAGTGCCATTATGAAAATCGCCATTGTTGAAGACGATATTAATATGCGTAAATCACTCGAAATTGCTATGTCAGACTATCCAAATTTCGAAGTGCATACCTTCAAAAATCCCAAAGACGCCCTCAAAAAACTGGATGAATCGTTTGAACTTATCATCAGTGACATCAACATGCCGGGAATGGATGGCATTGAGTTTGCCAAAACGCTGGCGGGAAAATATGAGATTATCTTCATTACCGGCAATGCAACCCTTTCACGCGCCATCGAATCCATACAGCTTGGTGTCAAAGACTTCTTACTTAAACCTTTCGAAATCGAAACACTCGTAGCCGCCATCGAACCAAGTGCTACCGTACAAAAAAAGATAAAAAAATCTGCTCCCAAATGTGCCCTTAAATCCGGTTCTTTTTTAGGAACATCCCCTGCCCTTGAAAAACTTCTCACCTACATCGATAAAGCGGCGCGTACCGATGCAAGTATCTTATTGCTGGGTGAAAGCGGTGTGGGAAAAGAGGTTTTTGCCTGCCATATTCATGAAAAATCATCTCGTTTTGATAAACCTTTTGTTGCCATCAACATGGCAGCAATTCCTGAAAATTTGATTGAAAGTGAACTCTTTGGATTTGAAAAAGGGTCATTCACTGATGCCATAGAAACAAAAATAGGACAATTCGAATCGGCAAACGGCGGGACACTCTTTCTCGATGAAATCGCAGAAATGCCCTACTCTCTCCAAGCAAAACTCTTACGGGTCTTACAAGAGCGTGAAATCAGACGGCTTGGTTCTTCAAAAAGTATCAAAATCGACGTTCGAATCATTTGCGCCACCAATGCGAACTTACAGCAAAACATCCAAGAAGGAAAATTTAGAGAAGATCTCTATTACCGACTCAATACTATCCCCCTTTCCATCCCCCCTCTTCGAGAACGACGTGAAGAGATACTCCCTATCGCAACTGCCATCTTGGAACAAAACTGCACCCAATACAACTTTAATACAAAATCCTTTGATGATGAAGCCAAAGCCGCTTTGCAACTCTACACATGGCCAGGCAATATCCGCGAACTGATCTCCGTAGTTGAGCGTTCTGCGATACTCAGCGATGGAGATTGTATCGGCATCAATGATTTGTTTTTAGAAGCACGAGGGTTTGGGAGGGTTTAATATCCCGTTCGCCCTGAGCTTGTCGAAGGGTAGGTTCATAGTTCGACAAGCTCACCACGAACGGGATCAAAACATTCAATCACTTAAAAGCCATCATCCGCTATAATCGCGAAATTATTATCCACTTTTAGGAACTTGTCCATGAAACGTTATAACGTCGCAATTGTTGGTGCCAGCGGTGCTGTCGGTGAAGAAATCTTACGTGTTTTTGAGGAAATTGACTTTCCTTTCGCAAAAATTGTCCCACTTGCCAGCGCACGAAGCGTTGGAAAAACGGTAACATTCAATAATGAAGAACTCCCCATTCAAGAATTAACAAAGACTATTTTTGATGAAGAAAATATTGAAATTGCCCTCTTTAGTGCCGGTGGAAATATTTCAGCAGAGTTTGCTCCGTATGCAGCTGCTGCGGGTGCTGTCGTCATCGACAATACCAGTCATTTTCGGATGTTTGAAGATGTTCCTCTCGTCGTCCCTGAAGTAAACCCTGAGGATATTGCCCAATGGCGTAATCGCGGAATCATTGCCAATCCGAACTGTTCCACTATCCAAATGGTTCAAGCCCTTAAGCCTCTCGATGATGCCTACGATTTACAACGCATTGATGTCAGCACCTATCAAGCAACCTCGGGTGCTGGAAAATCCGCAATGGAAGAGCTCGTTGAACAAATGCAAGCTTTTTTCGCTTTCAAACTCGATGACACCCAGCCAAAAAAATTCCCTCACCGCATCGCACTCAATGCCATTCCTCAAATCGATTCTTTTACCGATACAGGCTATACAAAAGAAGAATTAAAAATGGTGAATGAGACGCAAAAGATCATGCACAAAGACATTGAAGTCAGTGCAACGTGTGTTCGTATCCCGACATTACGCGGCCATGCAGAAACCCTCACCCTCACCTTCGATGGTGCGGTCAATGCCGATGAAGCACGTGAACTTTTACGTAAAGCACCGAATATTATTATTTTAGATACCCCAGAAGAGAGTATCTATCCGATGCCATCTCTGTGCATGGATCAAAACGAAACGTTTGTAGGGCGTATCCGTAACGATTTGTATCGTGAAAATGTTCTTCACTTGTGGGTTGTTGCAGATAATCTCCGTGTA
>JAGXHZ010000105.1 GCA_024635855.1 Sulfuricurvum sp. | reverse complement strand
TTGGATGCACTCATGCAGATATTGAAATTAAAAACCAAAGGTATTATTGGAGTTTTGAGAAGAGGGATTTTGTTAAAGCTGAAGATAATTTAATGCGCTGTTATTAAATTAGACTATTTTTATATCAAGTATCCGATACTCACCCTCTTTTAAATTCCCAAGTCTCAAATTTCCGAAGCTAGAGCGGTGCAATGCGGTGACATGATTCCCCACCGCTGCAAACATCCGCCGTACTTGATGGTATCGTCCTTCGGTGATTTCTAATGTCACATGTGTTTCATCGATTATGGTGAGTTTGGCAGGAAGACACGGAGATTTTTCACCGTTGAGCATCAATGACCCTGTTGCGAAAATATTTGTTTCATTACCGTTTAATGGTCGATCCAGTGTTACTTCGTAGAGTTTAGGGACATGATATTTAGGGGACGTAAGGCGATGAAGGAGTTGTCCATCATCGGTGAGGAGGAGTAATCCGCTCGTCTCTTTGTCGAGTCGTCCGATGGTGGAAATCTTAGGATCACGTTTCTGCCATCTTGAGGGAAGCAGGGAATAAACGAGTTTTCCTTCGCCGTCATCATGGGAACAGACAAAATCAAGCGGTTTGTTCAGCATAATAATCATCCCCTCACGCGCGTCGAGTGGTTCACCCTGAAATGCTACATCGTGATGAAATGCTTTGAAATCGGTTTTTTTTATGATTTCTCCTGCCACGCTAACAAGACCTGCGGCAATGAGTTTTTTAGATTCATTGCGACTTGCGTATCCCAGACTGGTGAGAAGTTGATCGAGTCGTTGTTTAGAGGGTTTGGAGTTTTTCATCGGTCTCTTTAGTGATTCGGTCGAATTCATTACTGGCTATTTCCAATCTTTCAAACAAGTTTTCAATTTCTTTCTCATCCACAGAAATACTTTTTGAAAGTTCTTGGAGTTTACCACTATCACCTTGATTGGAATATTCGATCAGTTTTTCATGCGATATTTTGAGCTTATCTTCGAGTTTCATAATTGTATTTTCGCAAGTGTCAATCTCTTTTTTGAGAGGATTAAGGAGTCGTGAACGCTCTTGGATTAGTTCGGCGCGCTGCTGCTTTTGCTCTTTTTTATTGCTGTTTTGGGTTACTTTGGCAGGTTTCGGAGCGTCGCTTATCTCTTCATCCCATCCAATTTTTTCTAAAAATTGATCGTAGTTGCCATCAAAAAACTCTGCTCCGCCTTCACGGAAGATAATCAGCTGATCGGCGAGTTCACGCAACAGCATCTCAGAGTGGGTGACGATGACAACAGAGCCGTCAAAGCGTTTAAGCGCATCGCATAGGGAGTCAATGGACTGCATATCGAGGTGATTGGTCGGTTCATCTAAAAAGAGGAGATTGGCGGGGGTGGCGATGATTTTACCCAGCATCACGCGCGAGCGTTCACCTCCTGAGAGGATAGAGATTTTTTTATCGGCATCGTCACCGCTAAACATCATCGTTCCGCAAATGGAGCGGACACGGACATTTTGGAGGGTATTGTCAGCACTTTGAATTTCATCTGCTATTGTATTATTTTTATCTAACCGATCGATGTTGGTTTGACCGAAGTGGGCGATAGCTGTGGAGGGATGAGAAATGATTTCTCCGGTAGGTTTTAAAACACCTGCCATTGTATTGAGAAGCGTTGATTTTCCTTTCCCATTTTTCCCGATAATAGCGAGGCATTTGTTCTTTTCCAAACTAAACGAGAGATTTTGAAAAAGCAGTTCATCCGCAGTGTAGCCAAATGAGAGGTTTTTGATTTCCATAATAACTTTGGCGGGAGTAGGGCGATAGGAAAAAGAGAAGGATAAATCTTTTTCACCCTCCAAGGATTCCATAATCCCCATTTTTTCCAGCTCTTTGGCTTTGGATTGTGCCATGACAGCAGTGGATGCACGGGCTTTGTTTCGAGCGACAAAGTCGATGAGCTCTTCCCGTTTTTTATCATGATTGATTTTGGTCTTGACGTACAGTTCATCTTCTTGAGCCATCATTTCATAATATTTGGCACTGCCGCCTTTGATGATCGATACATTACGGCGACGTAATCCCATGGTATGCGTAGAAACGGAATCCATAAAATCACGATCATGAGTGATAAGAATCACTTCTCCCTCAAATGCACGGATAAACGAGGCAAGCCAGCGAAGTGAGACGATGTCGAGGTAGTTGGTCGGTTCATCGAGAAGGAGTAAATTGGGTTCGGTAACGAGAAGTTTGACGAGGTTCATCCGTATCTGATAACCACCTGAAAAGCTCAAGGGATCTTTATCCAAATCTTCTTGGGTAAATCCCAAACCGAAAAGAATTTTTTCAACCTTATAGACATCATGTTGGGCATCTCCCACCAAGACAGAGGCACACTCTTCGCGAACGGTTTTATGGGTGAAATGGAGATGTTGGCGCAATGTTCCGATACGGTAATTTCGCGGGATGAGTATTTCGCCCTCATCGTAAGGCTCTTCACTCAAAATGATTTTAAATAGAGTTGATTTACCGGAACCGTTACGTCCGACAAACCCGATTTTCTGACCTGCGGAGAGTTTGAGATTAAGATTCTCAAACAATACGCGTGTTCCGTAGCTTTTTGTAAGATTATTTATTTGAATCATTATTCTTCTATTTTGTGAGGAAGTTTTCCAGGCATCGCCTCTTTATTGGCGAGGAGATCTTCGATCTGACGTTTTACTTTGTCGTAGCGAAACTGCTCTTTAAACCCATTGATTCGTCCGCCTGCAGCATTAGGATGTCCGCCGCCGCCTGCCCATTCGCCTGCCATCATGGCAACATCGACTTGGTCGTGTCCGCGTAGACTCATTGTCCCGCGCGTACTGATATCAACGATAAAATCAAAATCAGGAAATGCGGTGACAAAACCATTTCCGATGATGGACGTATTGCCCAAGCCGTAGCTTAAAAATCCGCGCCATCCTTTGTAATAGATGGTCATAGTAGAGCGTTTACTTCCCAGTAGTGCTACGATGTATTTTGTAGAGAGATTATCGAGTGTATTGTCTATACCGTCTTTGAAAAAATCTTTTTTCATGCTATGGATTGCTTCATCCAGTACAATATTTCCATTGGGTATAAATCGCATCGTTGCGGCACGTTCCAATAGGCTTAGCTTGTATTCACGGTCTTCATTTGCAAACATCACACGGCTAAGTTCACGGGCATCGCTGATGAGGCGCATACAGACTTTTCCGTACTCAAAATCTTCTTCTTCCTCTTGCTTCCACAAATCGACGGCATTAACGACTTTTACAAACGCTTCAAGCCATCCTCCCGCGCTCAATCCATAGTTTTCAATGGCATATTCGTACACAATTTTCGTTGCACATCGATCGGTATCCAACGTATACCATTCGTATTGCACTGCCGAATCCTTGCCGCTTCCGTGATGATCGAGGAGAGTTAGAGTAATCGTCCATCCTGCTTCGTTGAGCTTTCTTACTTCATGATGAAGCCATTTTGCTTCGTCGGGACTGAGATTTAAATCACTGATAAGAATCGTCGCTTCTTGTTTATTTTTTTTGAGCGTATCCACGATTTCTTCGAGACGCTCCATGACTTCTGCCCCGTAATTGGCATTATAACTGTTCATAGTGTGTTGTGTTTGAGCCATAACCAGTTGGCAACTGTAACCATCAAGGTCGGTGTGCGAGAGGTGGTAAAAAGTTTTTTTCATAACTGTCCTATTTGTCTAAAGTAATGGAGCCGAGAACTTCGAATTTGGCACTCGAATCGATCTCAGCATGGGAGAGAACAACGATATCAAGATTAAAGCGCTCGAAAATCTCTGCCAAGGGACGACGAAGTTTCGGGTCAACAATAATGATAATGGGAGAGATTCCGCGTTGAAGAAGCTCGCCGGCTTTCGCGCTGCTGGCTTGAATCAGACCGTTGATTTCCCCTACATTGAGTTGAAGTTGGCGAGTACCGTCTCGATCATTCGATTTTTCCAGCAGTCGTTGTTCGCTCATCGTTTCAAATGTTAGCAGCTTTATAATTCCATCAGGACCGGTGTAAATTTGGGTAATAATTCGAGAAAGCTTGGCTCGAACGTGTTCGGTGATGGTATCTATATTTTTGGTATATTCACTGACATCGGCAATGGTTTCTAAGATGGTTATCATATCTTTGAGAGGGATACGTTCATGTAATAATGCTCTGAATACTCGTTGAATCAGACCGATATTAGCGACTTTGAGCAAATCATCAATCAAAACAGGATAGTCATTTTTAATTTTATCAATAAGAGATTGAGTCTCTTGACGTGTCAGGAGCTCTTCCGCATGTTTTTTGACCAATTCGCTCATGTGGGTAGAAATAACCGTTGAAGGGTCAACTACGGTATACCCGTTGATAATGGCATCTTCTTTGAGCTCAGGAGCAATCCAAAATGCATCCAGACCAAATGCCGGTTCCTTTGTCGCTTCCCCTTTAATCTCACCGATTGCCATACCGCTGTCCATGGCTAAAAACTTATCAGGCTGGATGAGACCATCACCGATCATTACCCCTTTTAGAAGGATGGAATATTGTGTCGGTTTAAGATGAAGATTATCACGAATACGCACTTGAGGCATTAAAAATCCAAAATCTGAGGCAATCTTGCGGCGCATGGATCGGATACGCTCGAGTAAATCGCCTCCTTGATTGTTATCGGCAAGACGAATGAGCTGATACCCAAGAGTGAGCTCGAGCATCTCGATTTTTAAAATATCTTCAAGCGCCGCTTCTTCGTCTTTGGCAATTTCTTCATTGCTCTTTCGGCGAGGAGTTGTAGAGGATGTTCCATCACCGGAAGTTGCCCCTGGAGCAGCCGTACCGCTTTTTGCAACAGCAGGGGCGGAAGTGAGGACAAGGTCCCCTTTTTCATATTTGTAAAGTGCATACCCAAGTCCTAGAAAAACCAAACCGACAAATCCCATTGAAAGGGTTGGCAAGCCTGGCGTAAGAGCAAACATCATCATGATTACCCCGACAATAATCATCACTTTCGCGTTACCCATCAGTTGTTTGATACTGCCCTCGGCAAAGTTGCTTTGATCGTCATTGGAGCCACGGGTGATCATAATACCGGTTGCAGTGGAGATGATAAGTGCCGGAATCTGAGAGACTAGACCGTCTCCAATTGTGAGGATAGTATACGTTTGAGCACTGGTAGCAACGTCGAGATCAAATTGAAAGACTCCGATTAAAAAGCCGCCGATGATATTGATAAAGGTGATGATGATCCCCGCAATGGCATCCCCTTTGATGAACTTGCTCGAACCGTCCATCGCACCGTAGAAGTTGGCATCTTGTAAAATGGCTGCACGACGTTGCTTGGCTTCAGCTTCTTCTATTAGACCGCTGTTTAAATCTGCATCAATCGCCATTTGTTTTCCGGGCATTGCATCCAGTGTAAAACGGGCTGCAACCTCGGCAACGCGTCCTGAACCTTTGGTGATAACCATGAAATTGATTAATACCAAAATAGTAAAGACAATCACCCCGATGACCATATTTCCACCGACGACAAAATTCCCAAAGCTGGTAATGATGTCACTGACGGCTTCAGGTCCTTCATGCCCATTACTTAAAATCATACGAGTTGTTGCTATGTTGAGAGAAAGCCTAAAAAGGGTGATTATCAACAATAAAGTAGGGAAAGTAGTAAGATCAGTAGGTTTGGGGATATAAAGTGAAATAAGCAGAATCAAAACGGATATTGAAATGACAATGGCGAGAAAAAAATCGAGCATTCCACTGGGAAGCGGGATGATGATAATCGCCAAAATCGTCATAACAAAAACAACGACACTCAAATCTCGTGATGCAAAAATCAGTGAGACGATGCTTTGTGTGGTTGGGGTTTTATTTTTTACTTTTGCCAAAAATTACTCTTCTAAAATGGCTTCAAGGGTTAGAACACCTAAAAAGCCATCTACTTTTCCCTGCAATCGATTGAGAAATGGCCATAAAGAACACGTAGTCGCTTTATTCGACGGGCACTCTTCTTTTGAAGGCGCACAATTAAAGACAGCAGGACTTTTCCCCTCAGCTGCTTCCATCACCTCAAGCATGGTGATTTGTGAACTGGATCGTGCCAGTTCGAATCCTCCATTTACCCCTTTAAAGGATTTTAAAATCCCTTTACGGGCCAGCGATTGGAGAATTTTGGCTAAAAAACTTTTAGAAATGTCGAGTTCTCGAGAGAGGGTGTCAACATCAAGCGGATGCGATGCTTTGGCTAAAATGATGAGTGACAATAGAGCGTATTCACTCGCTTTGGTCATCAGCATCACGATACCCCCGTAATTTATTTATTTTTATAGAAAAGATATTATAGCTAAATATCATTAGAGAGAGTTTCACCGCAAAAAAAGAGTTTTTTGGCTATAATTCCGGTCCTGCTTGAAGAGAACTCTCTTTATCAAGTAAATTTAACTACCCATCAGGAGGCTATTATGGCTTTAGATACGGCTAAAAAAACTGAAATTATTAAAGAATTTCAACGTACAGAAGGCGATACCGGTTCAAGTGAAGTGCAAATTGCATTGCTTTCAAAGCGTATCGGTGATCTTACTGAACACCTTAAAATTTTCAAAAAAGACCATTCATCACGTCTTGGTCTTTTGAAATTGGTTGGTCAACGTCGTCGTTTGATGCGTTACTTGAAACGTACAAATCGCACAAGCTATAACAAGCTTATTGCTGAACTTGGTATCCGCGACAACATCTAAATCTTACGATTTAGAATTTCCGCCTCTTTTGAGGCAGAACTTTCTTCCTTCTATATTTTCTTTTATTTCCACAAAATCAATCAAGCATCATGATGATAATGGTCCAGCATCCGTTTGTACTCTTCACAAATTTCTTCCACCGATAATGAGTTTTTATACATACGTAAAATTTGACGAATAAAATCAAGAGGATATTCTACGCTCAACCCTCGGTTACGTTTGTATATTTCGGTTAGGATCTTGTACATCTCTTCATAAACCTCTGGCGATTCATTTTTAAGTCGTTCAAGATTTTCTTGCGCTTGGAGTAATTTAGTATCGTTAAATTCTCCGCGTTCGGTGGTACTTTTACGGTATTGTACGTAGTCTTTAAGACTTTTTTTGTTGAGTATATGATCGGTGAAAGCTTCTATCAATAACATTGTATCTCCTTGATTAAATATCCATGTACAACCATTGTACGCCTCAAACATAGCAACAGTATAGCAGTTATAGTAGATTGCTTGTATAAATTTTATACATAATAACCCATTTGATTTTTAAGCATAATAAGGCATAATAATCAAAAATATATGGAGAAATTATTATGAAAATTGCTGTACCTGTTGTGGATGATTCGTTAAAAATGGCTGGAAATGCGGGGCATACTCCTTATTTTGCTATTTTTAATCTTAAAGGCGGAATGTTCCGAAGTTTTGAATTAGAAGGTTTACGTGCAAATCCAAAAGTTGCAGGAGAAGAGGATCATCATGGTCATGATGAAGCTCATACCTGCGATCACGATGAAAATGATGTTGAGCATCTTAAAGCGCATGATACGATGGCGGATGCAATTGCTGATTGTGATTATCTCGTGGTTAAAATGGCGTGTAAAAATACGGCTAAAAGTATGAGTAATTTAGGGATAAAAATTAAAAAGTACAACGGAACAGAGGCTCAGGCTCAAAAGATTTTGATGGAATTAGCTCCACAGTTTGCATAAATTAGGAAGATTTTTTGGGTTTAAACCCCAAAAATCTTTTTTGCCCGTTCCAAATCTTCCACCGTATCGATCCCGAACCCTGCACTCGCCACTTTCACCATAGAAATTTTCTTACCATGATAGAGGGCGCGGAGCTGTTCGAGTTTTTCGATATCTTCCAACGGTGCTTCTCCAAGCGCGCAAAAATCATGTAGACTTTTTTTCGTAAATCCATAAATCCCGATGTGTCCGAAATACGATGCTTCGCCGCTGCGGTTAAACGGGATAGGGGAACGGGAAAAGTAGATGGCATTGTGAGCATCATCTGTAATAACTTTGACCATATTCGGGTCATTTGCGGATTCAGTATTGATAGCGTTGTAGCAACTAGCCATAATGAAGGGAATATTTTGTGACTTGAGGGCATTAAGTCGTTCGATGAGCTGAACCAAAACTTCGGTTTCGATAAAGGGTTCATCGGCTTGAACATTGATGATAAGTTCATCGTCACTAATGTCAAGGAGTTGTGCACATTCATTGATACGATCCGTTCCGCTTTTATGCGTTGTAGACGTGAGACGAGCTTCGATACCATGAGCAGCACAAATTTCGAGAATTTTTTCGTCATCACACGCAACGACGACACGGTCAATGGATGCGACCCGTTTAGCGGTACGGATCACCATCGGCAAACCACCGATATCGGCTAAAACTTTTTCAGGAAAGCGGGTTGAGGCGAGACGGGCAGGGATGATAATCATTAGTAAACCTTGGTAACGATATAATTATTAAATTATAACTCAAAGGTAGATAATTGCTTCTTTATCAAATCGACGGCGGCTATTGTTACAACAGTGATTCGATACTTTTGTATGGATTTATTACTTCACTTGTACCAAAAGGTAGAATGCTTGATGTCGGTGTAGGGTGTGGAATTGTTGGACTTTTGGTTGCTCGTGATTGTGATGTTGCACTTGAGGGAGTTGAAAAACAAACTCCTTATGCTCAGATAGCTCGTCGTAACGGAGAGATCAATCGTATCGAGTATAGTGTTCATGAGGGAGATTTTGCCGAATTTAATGATGCAAAAGGATTTGACTGGATCGTTTCCAACCCCCCCTTTTATCATGAAGGTTCTGCACGTTCTGAAAACCAAATGCTTCATCAAGCCCGTTATAATATCCATTTACCCATTGAGATTTTTGCACGTAAAATTTCGAAACTTTTGAAGCCAAAAGGGCAAACGGCTATTTGTTATGATGCTAGGCAGTTTGTCTCATTATGCAGTGCATTTGAAGATGCAGGCTTAAGAGTCGTTAATGTACAATTCGTCCATTCAAAGCTGGATCGTACTAGTACATTGGTAATGATCCATGCAAAAAAAAATAGTAAATCAATGACCAATATTTTGCCGCCATTGATAACATTAGAAGACGAGTGTTACACTCCTGCGGTGCAGGAAATTTATGACAGAGCAAAGGTGCACAGTATCAAATGTCCGATTTAATGACACAAGAAGGATTTTGTTATGCCTTTAATTCTGATGCATGTTCCTCATGCGGCGGTAACTGCTGTACGGGTGAGAGTGGAAATATTTTTGTTTCGGTAACGGAAATCACGGCCATTGCAAAGCTTTTAGAGATGGATGAGCGGGAATTTCGGCGTAATTATTTGCGTAAAGAAGGATACCGCTATTCGCTTCAAGAGCGCATCGTGAAGGGTTCGCACGATTGTGCGTTTTTTGATCGTTCACGAAATGGGTGTAGTATTTACACAGCCCGTCCGCTACAGTGTCGAACGTTTCCGTTTTGGGATTATTTTCGTCATCGCATTGATGAGCTAAAGCAAGAATGTCCAGGGATCATAGGATGAACAAAATTTTCTTAATCGTGCTTGTAATGACATTAGGTTTAGAGGGTGCTGTAAAGCCCAAGCAAGAAAAAAACAGTGTTTTACCCATTGAAATCAATGATGAGACGTATATTTTGGGCGCTTTGGATGCTCAAATACGGCAAAAATATGATTTAGCCTCCAGCTATTTTGAGGCACTCTATGGTAAAACTGGACGTAAAGAATATTTATATCAATCTTTGCGGATGGTTGAACAAAGTAATAATACTGAAAAGCTCACGCGTTTAACCCAAAGCGCGTTAGCTGCAAACCCTGAAGATCAAACCTTACAGCGTTTTGCCGTTATTGCATTGCTTAAAATCGGGAAATATTCGCAAGCAGCACAGGAATCATCGACGCTAAGTGAGAAAACAAAGGCAGCGGGTGATTATGCGTTAAATGCAGAAGCACTTATAAAGCTTGGTAATTTTCAAGGTGCTTATGCCGCTCTCAAAAAAGGGTATGAGTTTACTCATGACCAAGAAATGGCGGATCGAATGGCCCTTATACTGTATGCCCATTTGGAACAAAAAAAAGAGGCAATAGCCTTTTTAAAAGAGCATATTTCATTATATGGAAACAGCAAAATTATTGGAAAACGTTTGGGCAGTTTATATGCCGACAGCGGTGAGCTTGATGATGCGGCGTTGATGTATGAGCAAACGTATGATTTGACTCTTGATCCTTTGATCGCACAAGAGGCAATTAAGATTTACGCCTATCAACAAGATATTGCTAAACTCAATGTATTGCTTGAAAAATCAGGAGTGAATGATCCGCTTATTGGATCTTTATGTTCGAAATAAACAATTCGATAAAGCCTCTGAATTGGCAAAAAAATTGTATAAACAAGACCAAAACCCTCTCTATTTGGCGCAAAGTTCTGTTTTCGCATACGAAGCCTCTCCTAACAAAAATGATCCTATCCTTTTGAGTACGATAGTTGATGGACTGAAACAAGCCAACAGTGAAATGGATAGTCCTTTGTATGCTAATTATTTAGGCTATTTGATGATTGATCACGATATTGATATCGATGGCGGGATCGTGTATGTCAAAAAAGCGTTGCTTGCACAGCCTGAGTCACCGTTTTACCTTGATTCTCTCGCATGGGGATATTATAAAAAAGGTGAATGTGCCGAAGCCCTGCGCTTGATGAAACAAGTTGAATCGATGATTGGTACGGATGAACAAGAGGTAAAAGATCATCTCAAAGCGATTGAGACGTGTAAAACTAAGGAGAAAAAATGATACTTGATGAGATCATCAAAAAAACAAAAGAAGATTTAATAGAGCGTGAAGCGAAGTTTAGTATGGAGTGGTTAGGGCGTTCTTTGGCGTTTAATGCACGTGCTCCGCGTGATGTGCGTCCGTTTTTGACGGCAACTCCTGATGAACCGTACCGTATCATTTCAGAAGTTAAAAAAGCGAGCCCTTCTCGTGGCATTATTCGCGAGGATTTTGATCCTGTGGCAATTGCACAAAGCTATGAGCGTGGTGGTGCAAATGCGATTTCGATTTTAACGGAACCTCATTTTTTCCAAGGGCACTTGGACTATCTCGCCGAAATTCGCCGTTATGTCGGTATTCCATTATTGCGCAAAGATTTTATCATCTCCAAATATCAGCTTCTTGAAGCACTCGTTTACGGGGCTGATTTTGTTCTTTTGATTGCGGCAGCATTGTCTAAAAGTGAGCTCAAAGAGCTGTTAAACTATACACGCCATTTAGGGATGGAAGCCTTGGTAGAGATTCACGATAAATCAGAACTCACCAAAGCCATTTATGCGGGCGCGGATATTATAGGGATTAATCATCGTAATCTTCAGACTTTTGAGATGAATATGAACCTGAGTTATGAGCTTATCCCATTAATCCCCAATGGTAAAATCATTGTTGCGGAAAGCGGTATCTATGAACACGGTCAATTGGAAGATTTGAGTAAGGCAGGCGTTGACGCATTCTTGGTAGGAGAGTCACTTATGCGTCAAGATGATGTAGAAATTGCTTTAAAAAAACTTAAAAACGGATAATCATTTTAAATTTTATTCTTTTGCTGAATATTTAAGCAACCCTTGAGATTACTTTAGGATATCATAAGGAAGTCCACTATTTTTACAAGGGGTGTTTATGATTGAGCCAGTGAGTCCGGAGCTACAAAAGTTTTACGATATTTTTGAAAGTGTTGACAAGAGTAAGATCCCTGAATTCAAAGATTTTTTAGAGGCTAATGCGGTTAACTTTAACCTGTTTAAAGAAGGTAATTTTATTGAGAGATCCTTCCCTTTTGATATGATCCCTCGCATCATTCCGAAAAAAGAGTTTGATCATCTCGAAGCAGGTATTATTCAGCGCGTCAAAGCATTAAATGCTTTTTTGAATGATATTTACGGCGAACAGCGTATTATAAAAGATGGAATTGTTCCTCGTGAATACATTGATTCAGCGGTGGGTTTTCTCCCATCTTTTATGGGTGTCGTCCCTTCTAAGGGTATTCGAACTCACATTAGTGGAATCGATCTGGTAAAAGACAGCGTGAGTGGCGAATGGGTAATTCTTGAAGACAATCTGCGTGTCCCTAGCGGTGTCAGTTATCCGCTTACGATTCGTCGTGCATTTCGCCACACGTATCCTGAGTTTTTTGAGTCGATGAAAATCTCAAAGATCAAACAATACGGTGAGCAGCTAAAAGCGGCTATGGATCATGTCAATACGGGTGGACTCAATGTCGTCCTTACGCCGGGACGATATAATTCTGCCTATTATGAGCACAGCTATTTGGCAAAAATCACGGGTGCAACCCTTGCCCTTGGTGAAGATTTGATCGTTGAAAACGAAGAAGTATTTTTATGTGCATACAACGGTGAGCGCAAGCGTATCGGTGCGATATACCGCCGACTTGATGATGATTTTTTAGATCCTGAAGAGTTTGATAAAGAGAGTTTGATCGGAGTTCCACACCTTGCAAGCGTTTATCGAGCGGGTAATGTTGCGATCATGAACAGTATCGGAAACGGTGTTGCAGATGACAAAGGTATTTATTATTTTGTTCCGCAAATGGTAAAGTATTATTTGGATGAAGAACCGTTGCTCAAAAATGCACCGACGTATCTCCCTTATTATGAAAAAGATCGTGAATATGTATTGGCAAATATTGATAAACTTGTTATAAAAGACGTGGCGGAAGCTGGCGGTTATGGAGTATTGTTCGGTAATCGTTTGACGCCTAAAGAACGTGCTGATATCATAGAGATGATTTTAGAAAATCCTCGTCGTTTTATTGCTCAAGAAGTTATTGAATTTTATGATTTGCCTTGTATGCTGGAAGAGGGAATTCTCCCTAGAAAAGCAGATTTACGTGCGTATGTCATCTATGGAGAAGAAGTAAGTGTGAGCATGGGCGGATTAACCCGTTATGCGATGGAAGAGGGTAATTACCTCGTCAATTCGTCTCAAGGCGGCGGATTTAAAGATACATGGGTGGTGGAATTATGATGACAAACGGTATTGTGATTTCGGTCAATACGGCGCAACGACTCTATTGGTTCGGTCGGTATGTACAACGTGCGGAGACGATGCTCAAAGAGTTGGTAAACAGTTATGATTATGTGATTGACCGAGATATAGATGATGGACGCAAGCTTTATGCCAAATTGGGTGTTGAAATCGAGTATAAAAATGCTCTCGATTTTCTCAAACAGGGAGTCTATGGAACGTACGGCGGAAGTGTTGAGCAAATCATCAGCTGGGCGCGTGAAAATGCAATAGAATCACGTCATTTACTTGATGAGAGAGGTTTTTCCACGCTTAATAAAATTCATAATCAGCTAGTAGCAGGACGAGATGATGCTGTAAGTCCAAGCAATCTCGAAGAGATTATTGATAACTGTAGTTTGATTCTGGGGATATTTTCGACGGAACTTGATCGAACCCAAGCATATCAATTAATCCGTTTTGGACAGCAAATCGAGCGTTTTGATTTGATACTTCGATTGTACGGTGAGATCGAGATGGTGACAGCGGACATTGATGTGATTAACGTTATCGCCAGACAGTTAAATCGCAATTATCGACCGATTAATGTAACGACTTCAGATATTTCGAAATTTTTGGTATTTCTCAACAATGTTGTGGATCGGGTCATTGTTAAAGAGACTTGCGTAACACAATCGCAAGAACAGTAGGAGAAAATATGGGTGTTATCGAAGAAGTTTTTACCATTGAGCTCCCTGTGGGGGAGAATTTTAGAATTCAGCGCTGTCGGTATACTTCTCCCAATGCAAAAGCTAAAAATGAAAAAAAAATCTCTATCGTCAGCGGTATTCACGGGGATGAATTAGAGGGGCAATACGTTTGTTTTTTATTGGGCGAATGGCTGAGAAAGAATCCTGATAAAATCAAAGGTACGATAGATATTTATCCTGCCATTAATTCGTTAGGTCTTGACAGTATCACCCGTTCTATCCCTTTTTATGATGTTGATCTCAATCGCACTTTTCCGGGAAGTAAAAACGATTTCCTCCCTGCTCAGATAGCTTATGGCGTAGTCGATGTGATGCGCGGAAGTGATTTTGCTATCGACATCCACTCCAGTAATGTTTTTTTACGCGAAATTCCCCAAGTGCGTATCGCAAAGGCACAAGAAGCATCATTGGTTCCTCTGGCAAATTTACTCAATATTGATTTCGTGTGGGTGCATGATGCGGTAACGGTTTTGGAATCAACGTTTGCCCACGCAATGAATACAATCGGTACGAAAACACTGGTCGTTGAGATGGGTGTTGGGATGCGTTTGGGGCATGCGTACGGTCACCAATTGCTCAAAGGGCTTTTAAATTTGATGGCGCACGAGGGGATTCTCGATATTGAACCTCTTGATGTCCGTTTTCCGATACAGTCCCATGTGGGTGAAGTGGCATACCTCAATGCCACGTGTCCGGGATTGTTTGTCCCCTCGATAGAACATTGTCAAATGATAGCAAAAGGGGATGTCGTCGGGCATATCGTGAATGCCCTCAGCGGTGAGGTAATGGATGAGGTTATAGCTCCAATAGGGGGGATATTGTTTACTCTCAGAGCCTATCCGATTGTATACGAGGGTTCATTGCTTGGACGGATTTTTGGAGAAAATAATGAAACGATTTGATATAGTAACCCTTGAATCCCCCAACCGAGCACCTTTAAGAATTGAAGGCTTTTTATTTGGTGAAGAAAACACGGAAGGTCCTTCCATCGCAATCGTCGGTGCTATGAGCGGTGATCATATCAACCAGCTTTATGTTGCATCCGGATTGGTTGAGTATTTGCGTATCAAAGAAGAAGAGGGGAAGATTAGCGGACGAATTCTCGTTATCCCTGCCGTGAATGCTTATGCTCTTAATATGGGAGAAAAAAACTGGCCACTCGATAAAACGGATCTCAATATGATGTTTCCCGGATATGCGCAGGGTGAAACGACTCAGCGCATTGCATCACGGCTTTTTGGTGAGCTCAAAGGGTATGATTACGGAATTATTTTAGAAGGTCGTCGTGATCAGGGGATGTGTCTCCCGTACGTCAAACTCATCCAAAGCGGTTATGAAGATTTAGAGTGTGTCAAGGATTTGGGAATGGGTTTTGTCCATTATCGTCCTCATGAACCTATTGAGACGGCTATGCTTCAGTATAACTGGCAATTGTGGGAAACGAAAGCCTTTTCGATTGTTTTTGGTAAAAATGGATCAATTGATCAAGAAGATACGGATCAAGTACATACCGCAATAGTACGATTTCTATCAAAACGTGATATTCTTGAGCTTCATGTTTTTGAAGGACATAAAAGCAATATTCTTGATCCTAATCGTATAACAATACTTAAAGCATCCCGTGCCGGAATTTTTATTTCTAAAGTGCGTTGCGGTTCATCCATTAAAAAAGGTGAAGTAGTTGGGGTGATTATGGACGCATTAAGCGGCAAAAAACTCGAAAAAATGCTTTCGCCTTGTGAGGGGATTGTAACGTGTCAATATTCTCATCCGCTTATTTTCCAAAACTCGATTGCTTTTCGGATTGCATCCGTAGAATTGTGCTGTGAAATCGACATGAAGCGGGAATAGAAGTAAAGTTATAAAAATAAAGAATTATATTTTCACTTTAAGAATTTAAAGTTATAATTTGGCACTTTTCTCTTCAAGGTGTTTTACTTAATGAAAGCATATACAACCTATAAACGTTTGATTGCAAAAACGGTAGTTTTATCATTATTGGCAAGTTTGGCAATTGCATTCGTATATGGAATTTTTATTAAACAGCGTGCCATTGATCAACTTGCACGAGGTGATGCTCGTAAAACAAGCCGTTTGGCTTTTGAAGCACTTTACTCTGCCATGGAAAAAGGGTGGAGCAAGCAAGAGCTTGATTCAATTATCCACCGTTTAAATCAAGTTGAGCCCAATATGCACATCAGTGCATATCGAAGTCCTATTGTAGCCGAGCTTTTTGGCGATAGGAAGCACGATAAACAAATAAGAGAACATGATCCGGTAGTTGCACGAGCAATGTTAGGTGAAGAAATTCTAAGCGGGGATGAAGAAATTCGCTATCTTTATCCTATTATTGTTAAGCAAGAGTGTATTTCCTGTCATACCAATGCAAAAATAGGGGATGTTAACGGCGTTCTCGATGTCCGTTTTCCTGTGGCAAATCTGAAAATATCTTTAACGACAATGGTCAATTCCTTTATTATCTTTTTTGTCTTTTTTACAATCGTTATCTTTGCTATTTTGTATTTCAGGCTCAATACTTTACTTGTGCAGCCGATTAATCAGTTTATTGGACTAATCCAAGAAATTATTAACAAAAATGATATGGCAAAGAGAGTCAGTCTCAAAACAAAAATACTTGAAGTTAAAAATATCGAAAATTTTTTCAACAAAATGCTCGACTCAATTCAAGACTATTATGAAAAGCTTCAAGAACTTTCCGATCGTGATTATCTTACTGGACTTTATAATCGTCGAAAATTTGAAGAGTTTCTTTCGTATGAGATTCTTCGCTCATTGCGTCACCAGCATAAATTTACGGTTATTATGATTGATTTAGATAATTTTAAATACATTAATGACACCTATGGTCATGCATCAGGGGATTTAGTACTTAAGGAAGTAACAGATATTTTCAAACATAATCTTCGTAATGCTGATATTTTAGCTCGTTTGGGAGGCGATGAATTTGCTATTATTTTTCCCGAAACCTCCTACGAAAACGGTTATGTTGTGATTGAAAAACTTCGCTCACGTTTAGAGTCTTCTACAATTTCATTGATGATTGACCAAATATCACTGACGGCCAGTTTTGGAATTGCTGAATATCCAGAACAGGGGGAGAATATCGAGTCATTATTGACCGGATCAGATTTAGCAATGTATAAAGCTAAAAAATCGGGAAAAAATACCATCGCCCGTGCCGATCAAAATGATCAGGAGATTGCAGCAGAGATGCAGAAAAAAGGAGAATTTATCCGCCGTGCAATCGATGAAGATCGTATTGAGCCCTTTTTTCAACCCATATATGATATTCGTACCAATGAGCTCTTCGGATATGAAGTACTCGCCCGCATACGTGACGGTCAGCGTTATATGGCAGCCGGACAATTTATAGAAATTGCAGAGAGCCTTGGATTGGCTTCAAGAATTGATCATATCGTATTAGTCAAAGGGCTTGAAACAAGAACAAGATTAGCAATGTGGGACAAGAAATTCTTTTTTAATCTCTCAAGCCATAGTCTTTTTACAGGAGATTATGTTTCAATAATTAAAGAACATTGCACACAAAATCCTCAGGCAACCGTGGAAACGAATGTTGTAATTGAAATCTTAGAGAGGGAAGCTATTCACAATGTCAATGCTCTAATAACTATTATTGAAGAGACAAAAGAACAGGGAATAGGGTTTGCACTGGATGATTTTGGCTCTGGGTTTTCATCGTTTGTTTATTTGAAATATTTTGATACCAATTATGTAAAAATTGATGGCGAATTTGTCAAAAATATTGTTGTTAACGAGAAAGACCGTATTTTTGTCAAGCATATCAATCAAATTTCACAAGAGTTTGGTAAAGAGACGATTGCTGAATATGTAGAGGATGAAGAGACATTAAATGTGCTCAAGGAGCTTGGAGTCAACTATGCGCAAGGATATTACCTCGGAAAACCGAACCAGTTGAGCTAAGGTTAGCTCAATAGTTTTTTGGCACACTCGTTAATTCGTTTTCCATCGGCTTGAGCCCCAAGCGTTTTGGAAGCGGCACCCATCACTTTTCCAATCTCTTTTAGGGAAGTAGCTCCCACTTCGGTGATGATAGCACGCAGTGCACTTTCTAATTCGTCATCACTAAGTTGCTTGGGTAAGTATGCTTCAAAAATCAGTGCTTCGGATGCCTCTTGCTCATACAAATCTTCCCGTCCTGCACTTTTATATTGGGTCATGGCATCATTACGCTGTTTGACCTGTTTTTGAATGATTTTGATAACATCTTCATCCGTTAGTTCTTTACGCTCATCGACTTCGATTTGTTTCATAGCACTGCTTAGAAGACGCAATGCGTCACGAACAGCATTCTCTTTTGCTTTCATCGCGGTTTTAATATCGTTGTTAATTTGTTCTCGTAATGACATAGGTACCCTTTGGAACTATTTTTGCTTATTATAGCTAAATAATCATCGGGATGGGTTATGCGATTATCACTCTATTTTTCAGTGTTAGCGGCGTCATTGTTACTTAGCGGATGTACTGCCAAGCTCACAGAACCTGAAATCACGTTTACTCCTCCTAAATATGTTGAAGAGATGCCCTCACGTGAAGAGGAGAGCAGTTTTACCTCTCAGGGAAGTTTGTTCGGGCAGGGCGACAGCCCTCTTTTTTCGGATCATAAAGCAATGCATGTTAATGATATTGTTACGGTTGTGATTTCAGAAACGGCTACAAGTTCAAATAAAGCAAGTAAAGCGCTTAGTGAAGCGGATGCACTTGGACTGGGTGGTGGTGCTTTTACCTCTGTCGGTCAAAATTCAGCGGTTAATTCTGCAGTCTCAAAGCTCAATGGAGCGGCTAATATTGGATTTACGGGTGGGTCAACATCCAGTTATAGCGGATCAGGTGCTGCAACTAAGAATGCCTCATTTACAACGACAGTATCGGCACGTATTGTAAAAGTAATGTCCAACGGGAATTATTTCATTGTAGGACGTCGAGAAATCATGGTTGATGATCAGAAGCAAGTTATGCAACTAAGCGGAGTGATCCGTCCTTACGATATTGATCAAAATAATCAAATCAATTCTGCAAAAGTTTCGGATGCCAAAATATTGTATGCAAATGAAGGTGATGTAGACCGCTCAGTTAACCGAGGCTGGGGAAGCAAGCTTATCGAAACCATTTGGCCGTTTTGATTGTATTTAAACGGAAGTGATTTTTTACCTAATCACTTGCAGTGGATCGATATGGGCATTGCGTTGGGTTACTTGGAACATAAGTTCACGACCAACTCGACCGATGATAGAGCCTTGTTTTAGGCGTTGACCTACTACCACAGTGGGAGCGATTTTATCAAGGTGCGCATAGATGGTATGAAGTCCGTTATCGTGCTCGATAATAATAACGTTTTCAAGCATGGCGGTAGGTTTAGCAAGAATAACCTTACCATTTAGAATGGCTTTGACTTTTGCATCCGGATCGGTAGGACGCAGTGAAACGGATTCATTATGAATTTTTATGCCATACACGGGATCTGTATAGGGACCAAAACGTTTGGTAACGACATATCCATCAAGAGGCGCGATGGTGCGCTCACCGCTGTACGCTGCAGTATTTGAGGGTTGATACTTAGAGATAGCTTCTCTGGCTCCTGCTGGTAGAGGTTTTGAACCAGGTTTTTGAACGACAAGCGCGGGAGGAGCTTTTTTCGGCTTCATTGCCTCACGCTTGATGATATTCAAACTTGCGAGAGTATTTTGAAGCGAACGCTGTTGGTTTAGGATGTGACCAAGAGAGCGTTTGTACTCATTTTTTTCTTTTTCCAAGAGGGCAATTGCTTTTTCATTTTCTTGTTTGGTTGCGATGACCGTTTGTTTTTGCTTGTCAATGACGGCAATGGATTGCTTTAACACGGTTGTTTGACTGGAAAGAGAAGATATTTTTTCGGCATTTTCACCAAAAATAAAATTGAGTTCTTTGATTTCAGAATTGATTTGTTTGAGATGCAGCTTGAGTGCTTCTTCTGTGATAATCGTATTGGCTTCTTTGGCACGATCATCATTGATGAGTAAGGATATGGAAGTATTTCGGGCAATGGCAAAGACAAGCTTTTGTTCAATCTCATTTTGTGTTTTTACTAAGAGATCCTGTTGAGTTTGCAGCCCGTGAAGGTTTTGTTTATTCGATTGATAAACATTTTCCTTACTTTGCAGTTCGTTTACGAGGGTATTGATACGCTGTTGCTGCGCTCCAACTATTTGGCGTTGAAGGATAATTTTATTGGCAGTTGCTGTGAGTTTCGCATTGAGAGACGTATAGGTTTGTTTGGTCTCACTTAACTGAGATGCAGTTGTTTTAATCCGTTCATCGATTTTGGCACCGTTGAGGGAGAGGGCCAAAAAAGAGGCAAGAATAAGAGAACTAGAGAAACGAATCATTTATTCTTCTTCGCTGTTAAACATAACGATGGTAAACGTAAGTGCTATTGAAATTCCAAGTGAAATAGCCAATGAGCGCAGTGAATCATGTACAAAATTAAAAAGCTCAACGCTTATTCCTATCTCTTTGAGAGGCAGTGCTAAAATAGCATAGTAATCAATGATAAAAAAGGCTAAACATAAAATCATCGTGGCAATAATAGCATCCACGATAGCAAGGCGAAAAAGTACAGCAGAACGAAGCCAAACCGGTGCTCCAAAAAGTGCCATAATGTTCATTCGCTCTGCATGCTGAAACTGCCACAGACGCATCTCTTTTAGGATGAGCAGTGAGGTTACAGCGGCAATGGCGATAGAGAAAACTTGAACGACATCTTTAAAAAGAATCATCAGTTTATAGACAGTATCGTGCGTTTGAGAAAATCCCTCTACCCGCTCAATGGCACTGTTCTTTTGAAGCTTTTTCTGGAGTGTATTGATCTCCTTTGGAGTTGGAAAACGATTAAGATAGATACGATAAAATTTAGGCAGAGTAAGCTTTAAGAGAGCAAGATTTTTTTCACTCATCTCTCCTTTTAGTCTTTCTAAAACTTGTGAAGTGCTAATAGGTTCACTTCGCTCGATCATTGAACTCATATTTTTAAATTCTTCCGGAGTAAAGGCTTTGTTGGCAACAACAATAACAGAATAGTCATTTTTTAGGTGAGATTCGTATGCTTCGATTGTGCGATCAACGGCTACGTAAATTTGAACTGATGCGAGAACCGTGAAAAGGGCGATGATGAGAGAAATGTGATTTTTAAGGGATTTCATTGATGTTTCCAAACTCAATATGATAATGTTTATACGGGACTTTTAGCCCTTCTGGAATATGGTGTGTTACGACAACTACGGTAGTTTTAAGCTGTGTATTCGCCCCTTCAAGAAGACTCCAGATTACCGAGGAAGAGTAGTCATCGAGGTTACCTGTGGGTTCATCGGCGAGAATAAGAATAGGGTTGTGCGCAAGAGCCCGCGCCATAGCAACACGTTGCTGTTCTCCGCCACTAAGCTCAGGAGGGTATTTTCCTGCTTGATGGGTTAGTTTTACGTGTCCCAAAAGTTTTTGTACTTGGGCGCCGCTTACATCGCCGGTATAACCCGAAATGATGAGGGGAAGCATCACGTTTTTTTCAATCGTCCATTCGTTAATGAGCTTATAGTCTTGGAAGACGATACCGATGTGACGACGTAGGAAATTAAGCTTTGAGGTGCTGATGCGGTTCATCTTCACCCCTCCGACACTTAAGTTTCCTTGACGCGGTTCAATGGCACCGTAAAACGATTTAAGGAGCGTTGATTTACCGCTGCCGCTCGCACCGGTAATAAAGACAAAGCTTCCGGAATCAATACTGAAAGAGGCTTTTGAGATGATGGTTTCAAACTCTTTATACGAGAGTGAAAGGTTTTCGGCAACTATTACTTTATCCATGGAGTAGCTCGTCTAGTAAGATATGGGCTTTTAGGTTTGTGCTGGAACGGACGGGAACGGTTGGAAAATATCGGGCTTTTCCCTCTTTAACGATTAAATAAAGGTGTTCAGGTCGGTCAAAACTTCCCATTGCAAGTCGAATCATCCATCCTCCGTCGTGTATATCAAAACTGGCTTCTGCGTTTAAAAATCCCCATTCACGGCGATAAGTCTGACGCTCTATTTTCGGTAGTATAGCATCATTAATCGGTGTTTCAGAGAATATAAATTCTCCTTCGAGTCTTTTTTCAGGACTTTCCAAGTCGTTAATGAGGGTAACATCATAGATATTTTTCTCCATCTTTTTCCAACGGTCTTCATATTTGCTGGTGATGGCAATCTCTTGATTTTTACGTACCTCAAAACTGACATGGAGCGGGTGTGAATAGGTTTCTAATGCAAATCGATAGTAGTTTTCACTGTCTGTGCGCAGTTCAAGCCTTCCTTGCGGTTGTAAAGCCCGAATTGCTTCCTCTACAAACGCATCGCCAATAACACGGCGATGCGCTTTTTTATCCCACGGAACAGGAAAGTGGACATAGATACGACTCAAAGAATTTGAGGGAACAAATTCTAAAAAAAGTCGGGCATCGTAATCCAAAATCATGATATTGGTCAAATTTTGGATGGTGATTTGTTTGAGCGCCTGTTCAATCGAGGGCTTATGAATCTCCAACCCGATGAAAAGAACATCAGGATTGCTGATGGCTTGATGGAGCAGATGACGCGCTGATCCAAAACCCACTTCAAGACGTATTTCACGTTCACGCGGGAAATCAGTAGCAAAAAAATCGACGGATTTTAGAGCATCGTGCTGTTTTAAGTGCACATTTTCACCCGCCGTATCGACATTGGAAGCTAAAATAGTGCTGCCAGAGTGATTGGCATACGCGAGAAGGGCATGTTTGACCAAAAAATTTGGGCTTGGACGGGTGATTTTATCGCTTTTCAAAAGGTCTTTCTCACCGCTTTTTTTGTGCAGGATAAAAAATTCACGATCTTTATATCGCGTTGCTATGAGTGTTTCTTTTCCTTCTCCGCGAGAGAGAGCACTAAAGCCAAATGCTACATCCCCCTGTGATGCCGGTAAGGAAACGTTACGAAATGAGTCTAAATGGAGATGCGGCATAGGTTATTTTGTCTCAAAATAAAGTTCAATTCCCTGCGTAGGAAGAGAGCGGATACCATCTTTGTCCACACCCATGACTTCATATATATAGCCCGTATTGGCTTTAGTACTGGCATCATGAAATTTACTTTCTTTGATGTTGTTGATTTCCACCGATTCACGCTTAATCCAGTTGATTTTAGTCGTTTTAATGACCGTATAGCTGACAATTCTCGGATCATCATTGGTCCATTGCAAATCAACGCCATTTGGATATATCTTACCGTCAAATGCGATAGGTGTATGGGGTTTTGCCAGACTCATACCTTGGGTAACGAGTGATCCCATTGGACTTTCTAAGCCATCTTTATCTACTGCAGTAACCTTGTAATAAAAAGGTTCTCCGTCTCCTTTGGTCGTATCGGTAAAGGTTGTTTCTGTGAGTTTTACGCGGTACTCATAGTTCCCGTTGGAGCTTGCGGCGCGATAAATGTTATAGTGACTCAAGTCTTCTAAAGTACTTGCTTCCCATTTCAAGGCGATGGCTTTAGGCACGTTGGTGGTAGCCGTGATATTCTTTATTTCATGAGGGAGTGGTTTTGTAACAAGTTTCGCTGTTTCACTTGGTTCAGTGGAAAGTTTGTCAAATGTAATCGCCCGTACGCGGTAATAATAGACTTGACCATCTTTGAGATCGGTATCAATGTACTCGGCATTAAGACGTCCCTCTATTGTTTTTATTTCAGCCCATTTTTGATCATTTACATTGAGTCTATCAATAATATAGCCGCTGATTCGAGTATTCGGATGGGGTCGCCAGAGTAGTTTTGCACTGCGAGGCATGTTGCCTACGGATTGAAAAAAGCTAATAGGCGCGATCATTGGCAAAGTGGTAACGGTCATTGTTTCACTGCCGTTGGATTCTCTGTTTTCTTTGCCGGTAGAGGTGAAACGATAGAGATATTGGGTATTAGGGGTTAATTTTTCATCAACATAGTGAGTGGCAAATCGGCTGTTAATCGTCGCAATACGACTGAGTGTTTGATTGCTCTCAGCAGGGGTAGATCGGTAAATACTATAACCGCTAACGTCAGGGTCACTAATCGCTTTCCACTCAAATGCTACGGTATTAATGTCTGATAACGACCCATTAAGAGAGGGTACAGGGAGCGTCGGATCGATAGTGATTTTTTTTTCAGGTGTTGGCTGGGGAGCACAGCCGCTAAAAAGACTAAGCGCTAAAGAGATGCTCAAAGCGTATTGAAGTGAACGTTGCATGCAATTCCTTTGGTTCAAAATGTTTTTCTAAATAATCATCCATGACGGCATCCATCGGAGCCTTGAATGAGAGCGATTCACCACTGGTCGGATGGATCAAATAAAGCATATAAGCGTGGAGCAAAATATGTTCCACCTTGTTGTCTTTTTGGTGCGTTCCATAGAGATGGTCGCCTAGGATATGACGGCTGATGGACTCCAAATGGACACGAATTTGATGGGTTCGTCCGGTGAAGAGTTTACAGACAATAAGTTCACACGTGGCATCGTATGAGGGGAGTAATTTACGAAACATCGTCTTGGCATTTTTACCCGATTCGATAATCCCCATTTTGAGACGATTTTGGCTGCTTCGCCCGATTGGTCTATCAATAGTTGTCTCTTCTTCTTTGAGAGGAGGGGTAACAACAGCCAGATAATAGCGTCCCATCGTTTTGTCTTGGAGTTGGAGAGAAAGGGCTTCGTGTGCCTCATTGTTTTTGGCAATGACCATCACACCGCTAGTACCACGGTCAAGTCGGTGAACGATTCCATGACGCTCTTCACCGCTGAGTGTTGAGAGTGCAATCCCGCGTGTTTTGAGCCAATCAACAAGCGTTGGTTCTTTGACACTAGGGGCTGGATGAACGGTAAGACCGCTTGGTTTGTTGATGACCATCATGTCATCGTCTTCAAATAAAACCTCGACATCAAAATCGATAATATGAGCAGGGCTTGATTTCATTTTCGGAAAATAGACCGCTACACTTTGACCAACTTTGAGTTTAAGTCCTGCTTTCGCTGTCGGTTTCCCGTCTATGACTATTGCATTTTGTTCGATAAGCTGAACAATCTGGTTTCGTGTTTGAGAGAGCATTGATGTTAAAAAAACATCCAAACGCATCGCTTCTTCAACAATAAAGGTAATATTTTCGCGTTGCATCGATCTCCTTGGTGGAATGGTTGGGTTATGCTACAATTCAAGTGAACAAAAAATTTAATACTAAATGAGACAATTCAATTGCTTAATATTGATCGACGAATTCTAGCACATTTTGACTATGTAACTGTTGCGTTGCTGATTCCTATCATTTTTGTTTCAGGTTGGTTGATTTATGAGATTCATCCGGTACTGGGACAAAAGCATTTAACCTACGTCAGTATCGGTATCGGTGTTTTTATTACCCTTTTCTTGTTGCCGATTCGGCGGATGTTTTGGATGATCCCTATTGCGTACTGGGGGAGTATCCTTCTGTTAGTTGCTGTTGAGTTTGTAGGTCATGCACGGCTTGGAGCAAAGCGATGGATTGAGATACCGTTTGTCCATTTTACTCTTCAGCCTTCAGAGCTTCTCAAACCTGCATTTGTTCTGATGTTGGCATATCTCATTAGCCGTAATCCGCCACCGCGCGAGGGTTATGGAATAAAAGCATTTTTGAAACTTTCGTTCTTTATTATGTTGCCTTTTTTCTTGATTGCCAAAGAACCTGATCTTGGTACGGCAACCGTGTTGGCGTTGCTTGGATTCGGGATTTTATTTATCGTTGGTGTCCATTGGAAAATTTGGCTTGGACTTGGGGTGGTGTTTATTGTATCTCTTCCATTGATTTACACCCAGTTGCATGATTATCAAAAACAGCGTTTGTACGATTTTGTAGGGGAAAAGCCAAGCTATCACGTCGAGCAGTCGATTATCGCGATTGGTTCGGGCGGATTTTTAGGTAAACCCAAAGAAGAGGCGACGCAAACACAGATGAAATTTCTACCCATCGCTTCGAGTGATTTTATCTTCGCCTACGTCGTTGAGCGTTTTGGATTTTTAGGAGCATTTTTTCTCATATCCTTGTACGCTGCATTGATTATTCATCTACTGATACTCTCATCGTGGTCGGCTGATTATTATATCAAGGTGGTCACTGGCGGACTGTCACTGCTGGTATTTATCTACATGAGTGTCAATATTGCTATGACCATGGGGCTTGCTCCGGTAGTTGGAGTGCCATTGCCGATGTTTAGTTATGGTGGGAGCAGTTTTGTGAACTTTATGGTCTTATTTGCCATTATGGAGAACCTCGTGGCATATCGTTTTCGTTATATGTACGATAATGTTGGTAAAAAAAGCTTCGTCTAATCTAAGAGTGCTTATAATTGCGCTCCACTTTCATGGGTCAATAGTTCAGTGGTTAGAGCCCTCCGCTCATAACGGAGTTGTCGCAGGTTCAAATCCTGCTTGACCCACCACCTTCAAACCTCACAATCACCGTACTTAAAAGCCTTTTATTATAATCCTAAATCTTATTATTTTTTATTTTGCTATATTTTAGATATGTCATAGTATCTATTAGTATCAGATTGATGATATAATACTTGCTATAATATCTTTTAATTTGGTGCTAACATGTTGCAACTATATACTGAACAAGAAATGGTTTTTCGTCTTGCTGATATGTTTGAAAAAGAGCGTATTGCGAAAAATATCACCCAGAAAGAGCTTGCTGCATTATCGGGTGTTCCGTTGCCAACCTATCGCTCATTTCTCAAAAACGGCAAGCTCTCTGTAGAGAGTATGTTCAAATTGTTGTTTGTTTTACAGTTGGATGAAAAGGGTGAGAACCTTGTACAGCAGCGCGAAGTAAAAACGTTGGAAGATATCCGTCAAAGTGCAGCAGTACAGACACGTAAAAGGGTTCGTAAATGACAGAGATTATCGCAAAATTATATGGTCATACAGTCGGCACTTTACTTCATGACGGTCGAAGTGTCTATTTTGAATATGATCCGATGTTTCAAAAGCTTGGGTTGGAAATTTCACCCCACAAACTTGCAATTAAAATGGTGAGAAATACACAGCGAATCATCAAATGTCCATTGATGGCAAGCTAAGTAATTTTGTTCTCAAAGATTTAATCACTTTTGGAAGTAAATTAGGAATCAAAGAAAATAGTGCCAAAGAGATTGTTGGGCAGACGATTGATGTCCTTAGTACGTTTGCGAAACGTTCCAAAGAGATGGAAATACGGGAAGACTTGATTAGGCTTGTCGAGAGAGGATTACGGTTAAATATTTCTTGACAGTTTTGGGATCGTTATGCCCTAATGCACCATTTAAACTACCCATTCATGGTCTTGAGACCATTTCTGAGCCCATGTAATTAACTTTTCTGCGGGCATTGGCCGTGCGATTCCATATCCTTGTGCATAATCACATCCAAGCAATAGCAGTTGTTTACCATGCTCATGGGTTTCGACACCTTCTGCTATCACTGCACGACCAAAAGCCGAAGCTAAGCCGACTATACCTGCTAAGATTGCCAAATCATCACTATCATCAAGCATATCACGAACAAAACTTTGATCGATTTTTAAGGTAGCAACGGGAAGACGTTTAAGATAAGTAAGAGAGGAATAGCCCGTACCAAAATCATCTAAAGCGAAATGTATCCCCAGTGTTTTACACTCTTCTATAATTTGAGAAGCTCGAGTAACATCTTCCAATGCACTGGTTTCCAGTACTTCGATTTCCAGTAAAGAGGAATCAAAATTTTCATGCTTAGCAAGAATCTCTCGCAGCCGTTCAACAAAATCCCCTTGCAGTAACTGCCGAGCTCCGACATTAACACTTACGGGCAAATTAAGCCCCTGATTTTGCCATCGTTGGATTTGTGAAATAGCCTCGTTGATTACCCACTCACCGATTTCTACTGCTAATGGATGATTTTCAATGATCGGAAGAAATTCAAGAGGAGGGATAAGACCTTCTTGGGGGTGTTGCCAGCGTATAAGTGCTTCAGCACCGATAAGGTCACCGGTACGCATATTGATTTTTGGTTGATAGTAAAGAACAAATTCATTATTCTTCAGTGCCTGTTGTATTCTCTCTAAATTTTCGTGTCTTATGCGTATTGTACGATCATGTTCCGGATTAAAAATATGGTAACGATTTTTACCCGATTGTTTCGCTTCATACATTACCTGATCCCCTTGTCGAATCAGTTGGTCAGCATCTACATCATCAAATTGAGGATAAAATGTTACCCCGATACTGGCTGAAACTTGAATGACAACATCCTCTAAATAGATAGCCTGACTTGCAGCATCTAAAAGCCTTTGTATAATAGGTAACGCAATGGAGGTATCATTCATATCCGTCAAAATTGCAATAAACTCGTCACCGCCTAATCTGGAAAGAGTATCACCTTCGCGCAATGCCTGTTTCATCCGTGCTGAAAGAGCTACAAGAAGCTGATCTCCAACTGCATGACCATAGCGATCATTGACTTCTTTGAATCCATCTAAATCAAGATAAAGCACTGCTATATGCTCATCTCGCCGCAGAGATTGAGCCATTGCTTGTCGCAATCGGTCTGAATTTAGAACACGATTGGGTAAACCGGTAAGGGAATCATAATGGGCAATGTGTTCAAGTTGCTGCTCGTGCTCCTTGGTCTTAGTGATGTCATAAAACCATCCCAAAATGGACAATTCACCTTCAAATTCTATTGGAATGTAAGAAGCCAATGTCCATATCGTTTGATTATTGATAAAAAGTTCTACAAGCCGATCACGTATAACTTCATTATTATTAATCTGTTTTACTATCTCATCATACTCATTTTTATTCGCATAGTAATTTTTAGGCTTTTTATCCATAACAGTAGATTTTTCTACTTGAATAAGTTTGGCATAGGCATTATTTGCAAACATAACTTTGCTGCCGTTTGCTTTTGCAATTCTAACGGCAATTGGGCTTAATTCGAGCAATTGCGTAAGCATATATTCTCGGTCATGTACGGTTTTTGCCAATTGATGCATACTTTTTGAAATCAGCTCCAGTTCATCACCGGTTTTGATTAGGATATCGGAATTATAATTTTGGTTTTTAATCGTCCGAATTTGCTCCATCAGCCCCTGTAACGGATTTGCAATTTGTTGATTAAACAAGTACCTAAGAAGCGCAATTGCAATAAATGTCAGTGCAAGAATGATAGAAACAAAAGCGGTTCTGTTTTTTTTAAGGCTCTCAGACTGAAACGTTTTATCAAGATTACTTACGATGTATAAAGGACCATCCTTTGTAGTGATAAAAGCGCAGCCTTTATAGGCATTAGTCTCATTAAGTATAGGTATTTGATTTCTATCTTTAAGCGGTGAACTTAGTGTTTTAAATCGTGAGTCCGAACTGGAATGTATCCACATATTTAAATCATCAGAGAGTTCTTTAAAATAGCTTTTTCCCATTAATTGTGACATTTCAACATGAACGATGAGTTTATTTGTTTGTTTGTCTAAAAGACTCATGTGGCAGTTGACGATCAGTTCATCATTTTCCTTGTGATAGGTCACAATTCCTTTTGAATACAAACCGTGATCAGTATAATTAGACGTATGCCGATACGGTATTAATCGGAGAAATTTAGTCGGTATTGGCCGATATTCTTCTTCTTGTTCCAAACGGCTGTATATCGTCACTCTATTATTTTCATAAGAGATGAAATTAAGACGATACCCTTTTGCCGTTTTATAGACATACGCTAGGAGTTCTTGATGGGTATCATAAAGGGCAATGGAATCATTAAGTGAAAGTTTTACCCGATAAAGAAGCTGTGCTGTAATATTCTTTTTTTCTTCATCAAGTAAGATCGCATTGTAATTGTTTTTATCCTGATAAGAATCGATTAATTGAAGAGAAGAAATCATTACTTCATCGTCTTGGATGAATGTAATCGCCTTTCTTAAATTATCCTCCACAGAATTTAAACTCGTAGATATTCTCTGAAACGTAAAATGAATTTGTTCTTGGGCTTTTTCCGCGTAATTTGAACGAAGAAAATATTCAAAATAGCTGCCAAGGATTCCAACCACCAATACTATCGTGGTGACAAGAATCAGCAGCAGCTTGTTTTTAAGATTTTGTTTTGAATACCAGTTGATCTGCATTAAAAAATTGGTTCCACTTTCTCTACATTTTCTTTTGTGATCAACTCTACCGGAATTAGAATATGTTTGGGCACTTTTTCACCTCTGAAAATTTTAGCGGCAATTTCAGCGGATTTTACCCCTCCCAACGGAAACAGGACTGATCCGCTTTGTGTCCCTTTTCGTATAGCATCTCGCGCTTCGGAAGTATAATCGCATCCGACCGTAATCAAAGATGCCGGATTGATACCATGATGTTCGAGAGCCAATCGGGCACCACTGAGCATACTGTCACTTTCAGAGAAAATCGCATCGATTTTTTCACCGGAAGCAATCAGTTTTTCCATCTCGAGAATAGCATCTTTACGCAGATAATTACCCGTGCGTTTAATCACATGAATCCCTTTGTACTTTCCGATGGTATCCAAAAATCCTTTTGAACGAAGATGGGTGACATCAGCAGTTTGCAACCCTTCAAATAAAAGTACTTTTCCTTTTCCATTGAGTCGCTTTGCAATGTACTGTGCACCAAGCGTTCCGATTTTAATGTTATCGGAGTTGATAAACGTTGTATAGTCATCTCCTTGGATTCCACGGTCAAGAATAATGACAGGAATTTTGTTCTTATACGCTTTGGAAATAACTGGAACAACGGCTTTCGCATCGTTGGTTCCTATGATCAGAAGATCGGCTTTTGTGTCTATAAAATTGTTAATTTGGCTGATGAGAAGTGCCGTTTTTCCTTTGGCGTCAGAAGAGACAAAATGGATATTCGGATATTTTTTGAGCGTATCAGCAACTTCACGCGTTTGTGCTTTACGAAAATCGTTTGCCATTGTATCTTGTGCAAATGCAACCGTTTTTCCATTATTTTCAGCAGCAGCAAGAATAGATGAATAAACTACTATCCCTGCTAGAATCATCTGCTTAAACGTCATCATGATGATACACTCCTTTATAGTCTCAAATCTATCTACCGCCAATATCCAAATTGGAGTTCAAGATTATTATCCGATGTCACATCACGAATAGTAATAATATTCGAAATTTTATCGTGAACATTATCATATACAGCTTTAAAGATTAAACGACCATTTTGCTGAAAAAACCACTTGCATATTATATTTATCTCATTAGTCTCTTTTACAATGTTTTTATGCAAACGCAAGGAACTTAATCTTTTAAGTTTTAGTCTTGCTGTTAATAGTCGTGAAGGTGAAAATATGTTACCAAAGTTAATCATTGTGACGGATTTAGACCACTTTAAGCTCTATACGAGAAAAGTAGATCCAAAAGGGAAAGTATCTCTTAATTTGAGTATGTGTAATAATAGTCTCAATTTGCATAAAAAGAGAGGCGAAGCATTTTTTGATGTAGAAGGAAGCTTTTATGGAATTCGAGGATGTGGAACAGGTGAAAGCTATTGCAAGGGACTCGAAAAAGAACAACGCAAGATCAAAGAAATTTCACAACAGATTACGACGGTTTTAGAAAATAACCCCCATCATAAATGGTCTTTTTCTGCCCCCCAAGCCATTAATAATCATATTGTCGAGCTACTCCCTGAATCGATTAAAAATAGATTGAGAGAAAATCTCTATGCTAATTTGACAACAATTCCAACAGATGAAGTCTTGGCGCATTTTTCAAAATAGACTTTTACTTAAGGATTTAATATGTCATCCATTGCATGGCTTTCACACACACTTGACGACGGAAGGATTGCATGCGATGCCTGCCATCAAGAATGTAAACTTTCTGAGGGCGAGTACGGCATCTGCGGTGTCCGTAAAGTCGAAAATGCTCAAATGCATCTTCTCACCTACGGTCATGCGGCAACGGTTAATGTAGGTTCTATTGAAAAAAAACCGTTGTTTCATTTTTTACCCGATTCAGATGTCTTTTCGTTCGGAACAGTCGGATGCAATCTTTCGTGCAAATTTTGCCAAAATCCCGATATTTCTCAGTATCCGAAAGAACATCTTAATACGATATTAGGGCGTAAGCTTTCTCCGCAACATGCGCTTAATCTCGCCATTGAAAATGGATGCCAAAGTATCGCCTACCGGTATAATGAGCCTGTCGTATTCTTCGAATACACGTATGACACTGCCAAACTCGCCTATGAAGCCGGACTCAATAATATCTATGTCTCAAGCGGCTATGAAACCCGAAAAGCGATTGATACCATCCTCCCATTTTTAGACGGTATGAATATCGATATCAAGGGATATAATGAATCGTTTTACAAAGAGATCTGCGGTTCATCGCTAAAACCCGTTTTAGAAACACTTGACTATGCCTATCAAAAAGGGATATGGATCGAAACCTCGACGCTTCTGATCCCCGGATGCAATGATTCTGATCAAGAGATTCGAAACATAGCAAAATTTCAAGCCAGTCTTGATCCAAATATTCCTTGGCACATCAGCACCTACAACAATCCGAGGTATAAAATGCAAAACACCTTAAAAACACCTCAAGAAACACTAGCGCGTGCTTATGATATTGCTAAAGAAGTAGGATTAAACTATGTTTATACCGATACTATGAATGATATGTTGAAAGAATCGACCTATTGCCCGCATTGTGATAAATCGGTCATTGATCGTCACAGCAGGGAGAGAAATTACGTCACAAACCATTTGTCTTCAAAAGGGCAATGCCCTTGGTGCGGTACGGACATAGCAGGAGTATGGTTTTAAAAAGCTAATTGTTAACATTTTATTAACATTCTATCGCTATAATTCGTTTATGATAAACAATTTAAATTATAAGCTTGACTTAGTAGAAAAAAATCTTGAACAAAAAAGTAGTTTAGAACTACAGCTGTTTTTGCTTGATGCTAAAGAACACTTGCTCGATGTATGGGGAGATCTTACACCAGAAGAAGCAGTGTGTCTAACCAATAGGATTGCAAAAATCGAAAAATACTTAGAAAGCTGACCTGACACGTTTTTAATCTAAGTAGTTCTCTCAACGCCTCTCAAGAGTGCATCTGATTCCACAGACAATTCCTAATATCACACAAATATCAAATCCTTATCAAAATCTCATTATATTCTCATTATTTATTGTTAACATGCTATTAACATTTTGTTAACATAACTGATAGTGAAGAGGATGGACGATGTTCGAAACTCGAAATTTAAGTGTGCTTTACATAGAAAAAGATCCTGAAACTCGCCGCAGAGGCTCATCTCTGATGCGTGAGAATGGATTGAAGGTGTTTGAAACTTCAGACACAACAACCGGATGCGAATTATTTCGTATGAACGGGATTGATATCGTTATGATTGATTTGGAACTTCCTGATAATAGCGGGTTAAACTTCATCCGTTGTCTTCGCGGAAAAGATATACTGACTCCGGTCATTATTACGACTGATCATTCGGATAAAGAGACGTTGTTTGAAGCGATTAATCTCGATATTACCCGATTTTTGATAAAACCCTGCAAAGAAAGTTCACTGTTCGAAGCCCTTCAAATGGCGATCAAAAAAACCGTTAACTCCAACCCGATAACGTATACCAAGCTGCACCATGGTTTTAGTTACGATCCAATCAACAAAGCCATCAATCATCCCGATGGAACATCATGTCAATTAACCAAAAAAAATCATCTTTTCATCGAACTGCTTTTAAAAAATAAGAGGAGCATCATCCCCTATGATGTGATAGAAATGCTCGTATGGGAAGGGGGTATGATGACTATGGATGCTCTGCGCACATTGGTTCGCAGTATTCGTAAAAAGACTTATACAGATATTGTTTCCAACCACAATGGAATCGGTTATAGAATCGACATTTGATCTAAAAAGAGTGTGATTTCGGAAGCACTTTAAAATAAAATTTAAATTATTTTTTTATGAAAATTTATTACTATGCTATAATAAACCTAAGTAAATAACATTACAAAAGGTATGTTTGGTGCGGAAAGTTATTTTATTTTTCATCTTTTTTACATCATTATTTGCAACCACAACTCTTCATCAAACCGTTAATGTCGGAGTTCTCTCTTTTCGTCCCATCGATGAGAACCAAAAAATATGGAAACCTCTCAAAGATGAAGTTCATGCCTCCAATCCATTTCTTGATCTCAACATCACTTCCGGAAGTTTAGAAGAGATAGAAAAACTCACTGAAAAAAATTATCTTGATTTTGTTGTGGTTCATCCTGCTGCTTTTGTTGAAATGGAGTATAAATACGGTATTTCCAATATCGCGTCAATTGTTCGAGAAACCACATCAAATGGTAAGCATCTCACAACATACGGCGGTGTCATTGTTGCCTTATCCAATCGTCATGATGTTCATACACTTTTGGATGTTCGCGGAAAAATCATCGCGACAACGCATAAAGAGGGGTTTGCTGCAATGCTTATGCAGCAAGAAACCTTCTCTCAAGCCGGCATAGATATTCTTCGTGATTGCAAAATGCTTTATACCGGTCAGCCATCAGATACAGTGATTGATGCTCTTCGTGAGGGTAAAGCCGATATTGCTTTTGTTCGTACCGGATACATTGAAGAGATGATCAGTAAAGGCAAACTAAAAAAAAGCGAACTTACCGTTATAAATCCACAGAAAGAAAAAAACTTCCCCTATCTTCTCTCGACCAAACTTTATCCTGAATGGGCCGTTGCATCCACTTCACGTCCTAGCGCGGATACAATCAAAGCTTTTACGATTGCACTGTATCAAATTCACACCGATGATTCAAAAGATTTTCATGAATTTTCCATCCCTCTTTCGAATCAAGCCGCGCGGGAACTTATGCAAAAATTTCATGTTTATCCATTTGACAATCTAACTGCACTAGAAGATATGTTAAAAAAATATACCATTCCTTTAGTAGTGTTTTTTGCGCTATTAACGACCGGAAGTGTTTTTTTTACTCTCTATTATTTTTTATCCAAACGCAGAGTATTTAAGCAAGCTAAACAAATAGAATTGATTTTAGCTACTGCAACCGATGGAATTCACGTCCATGATTTCCAAGGGAGATTGATTCTCTTTAGTGACTCTTTTGCACAGATGCTTGGATACACTAGAGAAGAGATGGAAAGATTGAGTGTTTATGATTGGAATAAATACTTTGATCCTGAAAAGATTACTGAAATGATGCAATCCATGAAGGATAAAACACTCAAATTTGAAACCAAACATCTTCGTAAAAATGGAACCGAATTGGATGTAGAGATTCATGCCAAAGGGATGACTCTTAATGGTAATCCCTATATTTTTGCTTCGGCAAGGGATATTACCCATCAAAAAGAAAATCAAAATCGTCTTCTTGAAGAAAAAAATCGTTTTGATCATCTCGCTCATCACGATCCGCTCACCGGTTTGCCCAATCGTCTTAGTCTGATCGAAAAACTGCAAGATAAAATTTCTCATTACAGTGATCATCCCTTT
>JAGXHZ010000104.1 GCA_024635855.1 Sulfuricurvum sp. | reverse complement strand
ATGGCAAAATATCTCATCCCGATGAAGCTCAATCCTCATAAATCGCGAATAGGAAGTTTTAAACGCCTTGAAGCCGTGATCGATGACCCGCAAAGCGTAAGCAATGATATTTCGACGTTTGCAGGACGGATGGTGCAGTTTAGCCACCTTTTCGAGCATAAAAATGCTTTGGTCGGAGTGGATGAGATAGAACTGGGAACCGACAGCGATGAGGCAGCCGCCCTATTTGCTGTAGTGTTGGATGAACTCATCAAACGGGGACAAAAAATCATCGTTACAACGCACCATAAGCGTCTTGCCGCATTGATGGCGGATAGGGATGATGTAGAACTCCTCGCCGCCATCTATGATGAAGAGCGACGTGTTCCGACGTACGAATTTTTAAACGGTACAATCGGTAAAAGTTATGCGTTTGAAACGGCGTTGCGGTATGGAATAAATGCAAACATCATTACTAAAGCCAAAGAAGTGTACGGTGAGAATCATGAAAAGCTCAATATTTTAATTGAGCGCGGAAGTGAGATGGAACGCAATCTAAAGCGTAAAAATAAAGAGGTCGATGAGAGGCTGGATAGTTTAAAAGAGCAAGAACGGTTACTCAAAGAGGGACGTGAAACTTTACGCCAAGAACTTGACAGCGAAAAAAACCGTTTACGAGCCCAATACGATTTAGCAATCAATGAAGCCAAAGAAGCCGCACGCGGTCTGGATATGGCAGCCATTCATCGCCAGTTAAACAAAGCCACCGCACTGATTCCTAAAAATCCTGCTCCTAAGATTGTAGAACCTGAGCCGATAAAATACGAAGTGGGTCAAGCGGTAAAATACCGTGCGCAACGAGGGACGATTGTAAGTGTCGGAGCTAAAGATGCGATGATCGAAGTGGAGGGGATGCGCTTACGGGTCAATCTGCGTGATCTAAAACCAAGCGGTAATCTCCCTAAAAAAATCAAACCCTCCCATACCGCGCAGATTGATCAAAAAAGCGGTCTTAAACTCGATCTCCATGGATTACGAGGTGAAGAAGCGTGTGAAAAAGCCGATAAATTTTTGTCTGATGCACTTTTACAGGGTTTTGATGAGGTAATTATCTATCACGGTATCGGGACGGGGAAACTTTCGTATGCTATCAAAGAGTTTTTAAAAATCCATCCGAGTGTTAAAAGTTTTACCGATGCCCCTCAGCATTTGGGGGGATTTGGGGCGAAGATTGTACGTCTCTAAGTATGCGTTCGCCCTGAGCCAGTCGAAGGGTGTACGGGTTCATGGTTCGAGCAGCTCACCACGAACGAAACCCTCTCCGTCATTCCCAACTCGATTGGGAATCCATCTCCTTTTCTCCAAGACTCCCTTTACAAACTTTCACATTTCAGAGTAAAATCTATAAAATATCTCATTATGTATCATTTTATGATATAGTGAATGATATTACAGAAAAAAGGGGTCACAATGAAGCGTTTACTCCTATCAGCGGTAATTACCGCTGCCACTCTCACAGTCCCGGCACTCGCTGCCGACGTAGGTGTTTCGATTAGCATCGGTCAGCCCAGCTTTTATGGCCAAATTGATATCGGCGATTACCCGCAACCAAGGGTTCTCTATACTCAACCGAGAATCATTGAACATGGGATATCAATGAATCGCCCACCAATCTATCTGCGTGTCCCACCAAGCCACGCCAAAAATTGGAAGAGACATTGTCGTGAATATCATGCCTGCGGTGAGCGGGTCTTGTTTGTGCGTAATGACTGGTACGAACGCGAGTATGCTCCGCGTTATAGAGAAAAACACGGTAATCGTGGGCATGACAACCGCGATCATGGTGACAGAGGTCACGGTAATAACCGTTAAACTTTCTCATTTTTCCTTTCCGTTCGCCCAGAGCGTGTCGAAGGGTGTACGGGTTCATGGTTCGACTAGCTCACCACGAACGAAACACTCTCCGTCATCCCGTACTTGATACGGGATCTATTCCCCTTTCCACTTGCAATCATCTTCATTTCAGAGTAAAATTTATAAAAATATGTCATTTTGTTTAATTTTGATAGATAGATATTGTTAGCAAAATAGTCTGTTAGAAATGTGCTAAAATGTTTAATAATTTGAACTAAGAAACATAGGCTGAAATAAATGAAAATAACTTACTTATCAGATACAGACTCTGACTTTGCATGTTTAGAAAGATATCTATCAAATGGATATTTTGGTCAACTTACTGATGAATACTATACAATGGTTGAGAAGGAAGCCGAGATTTGCCTCTCAAAAATGAAAGGTTGGTTAGAAAATAGCCATATTTCCCAAGAGGAAAGTGATTTATTGTTTGAGACTTTATATAAAGATCAACTTACTTTGCCAACAAAATATGAGTCAATTAGTCAATATAATATTTTAACAGGTTTGGTAACTCGTATTCAACAGTCAACTAAAGATTTAAAATTAAACTTCAAACATTTTCCTTATTACTCAACTATCCCTACAGGTGAGGTTAATGCATGTGCAATCAAACTGCCTGAAGTGGAAAAAGAATTTTTGCTTTTTGATTCCCAACTATTTTTATATTGCCATCTATTTTCAAAAGCATTTTCATTATGCTTACCTCTTGAAACAAAAGGTGAAGAAGGTGCTCATTTATCAATAGAAAAGAGAAAAGTTGATTTACATTTAAATAAAAATGTAAACTCATGTATGTACAGAATAATTGATATTCTTGAAAATTATACTATTAATAATCGTCCTGGGGCAGCAAAACAATATTTTGCACCTAGGGAATATGAAGGATATATAAACCTTATTAGAAATGGTATGGAACTCATGATAGTTGGTCATGAATTTGGGCATTTCCATCTTGGTCACTTGAATGAAAATGCTATGTTAGCCATGGCTAAAATTGAACAAACAGATGTAATATCAAAAGATCATCGTGAAGAATATGAAGCAGATTTAATTGGATGTATATTAGCTTATCAATCATTATTAAGAGAAGGGTACGATTCTGCACTTTCATATATAGGGATTGATTTGTTTTTTTCTTCAATGATTCTTTCATTAAGATATGAAAATTTAAGATCGGGAATAAAATCTAAAGATTTTATTGAAGAAGAATCAAACAGTCACCCAACATTTCAGAATAGAAGAAGATTTCTTAGATTAGTAATAAAAGAAATTGACGGATTTAAAGAAAATATTGAGAGCATAGAGGGGCTATATTCAGCTTACGATGAAGTTATAGAAGGTATTTTGAGAAGAATTGAGACAAATATTGAGGGATAATATAATAAATCAAAACGTAGACAAATCAAAAACCCGTAAGCAGCTTTTTGATTGCTCATTATAAACGTTATAAGCTCAAGGAAACATTGTGAGTAAGCCAAAAAAGATCATTGACAATCCAACAAGTGCAGAACTGTTAAAGCAGTTCGAAGCATTTGAAAGCTTGGAGGAAAAAATTGGAAAGGATACTTTTAATCACCCATTTTGACAATTATTCAGAAAGAATATGGGTCAGGTGATAACTATAACTCTTAACCTCGATTCCCGCTTTCGCAGGAATGACGTAATTCATAAATCCTCTAAAAATATTGTATAATTCTTTAAAGAATACTATAAAGGATTACTTATGATCGCATACAGCCGTGACGAAATGGTTTCAGTTACTGATCTGCTAAAATCCCTTCGTCAAACATTAGATAAAATTTCTCACCAAACTGTCGAAAAAATCGCCGTGATGAAAAACAACCGTCCTGAAGCGGTGATGCTAAGTGTCGAAGAATATGAACGGATCAAAGAGCTTGCTGACATGGCAGAACACATCGGTTTGGCAGAACTCATCCGTGAACGCAAAACTACGCCGAAAGAGTCGTATATCCCTTTTAATGAAGTTATGGCAAAAGCAGGAATCTCCCTCTAATGCGTTACGAGATCAAATTTCATCCTGAGGCTGAAGAAGAGTTTTTGGAGTTAGATAAAGGGGTGCGCGAGCGGGTTGCAAAACAGCTCATTAAAATCGCTTCTCATCCTGAACTTGGAGAACGGCTCGGAAATCGAAACGGGATTGATCTTTCTGGGTATCGAAAAATGTACGCTGAAAAAAAGAAGATTCGGATCGTCTATGAAGTGGTCGAAAATGAGATTTTGATTTATATCATGGCGATTGGTGAACGAGACGATATGAGTGTCTATAAAACGGCATTGAAACGGTTGAGGGAATCTAATGGCAAATAATTTTCAGAAAACTTCTAAAAAACCTGTATAATATTCCGTAAGATTACACGGGAGATTATGATGCTATCCTATAAACCCAATGAAATGATGAGTTCGAGCGATATAGCAAAAAACTTTGGAGCGGTACTTACCAAGCTTGCTAATCACGAGGTTGATAAAATCGGCGTTCTCAAAAACAATAAACTCGATTTTGTTCTGATGCGTAACGATGAACTCGAAATAATGATCGAACATGAAATTCAGCACAGACAGTTCGAAGCTGATAAACGAATGGTAGCACGACAAGTCGACGCACTACGAGCAAAAAAAGTCAAACTTCACTCCATCGATGAAGCGGAAAAAATGTTAGACGAAGCGTTAGCGCGTTATGAAGATTAAATTCGATCCCGAATTTATGGTTGCTCTAATAGCGCAACTTGATAGAATAGCGGAAGATAAACCGAGTGCGGCACGCGAATTTAAACAAGCGTTGATGGTTCATTGCAGATCATTGGTTGATATGCCGTATCGTTGCCGAAAATCGATTTATTATGACGATAATAATGTGCGAGATTTAGTTTTTAAAGGCTATGTGATCGTCTATGTTATTCAAGATGATATGATTGTCATTACCTCTTTCATAAATCATCAAAATTTTAAACCAAGAAATATCTGAGTTCTCTCGTTCACTTTCCAAGTGGGAATGTAGACTGATGCAAAAGCTGCTCAATGGTTGATTTATCAGTGGATTTTGGGCGAAAATTATTCGTTTATAGTATAATCTACATTATTTTTTAAAAAGGCTTTTTGTGTTTAAAACGCTTCTTCGACCTTT
>JAGXHZ010000103.1 GCA_024635855.1 Sulfuricurvum sp. | reverse complement strand
CGATCGTAACGACAAAGCATTCGCAAGTGAAATGGAAGATGTTCTCGAACATTTCCTCATCAACCTCAAACACGGTCTCATCGAAAATCCAAAAGCGCTGGAAAATGACTTACGCCAAGTAGTGCGTAAACACATCTACCGTAAAATGAAAAAATATCCTCTCATCGTTCCTCACGTATTCGTTATGTAAAAGACGCTTTTAGCGTCTTTTACACTTCTCTTCGTTATACTCTCCTAGAATTACTTCCATATAGATACTACCCTATTGCATAGGAATAATAAATGTCAATTATAAAAATTAATGCCAAAGAAAATATTTTTGGAGACAATATCGCTTTTGTAGAAAAATGGGATTTTTCTCAGGCTAATACTTCAGAAGAAAACCGTATTTTAGCAATCACACAAGTCGCTTCGATCTGCTACCAGTCTCCAAAAGCTTTAGGCAGTGAAACGCTTTACAATCGTCTCATGGCGGAATCTATGGGGCTTCCCTCCAGTTCATTTGAATTTGTTCCCGTATTGCTTGATTACAATAATCCACAACATAAAGAACTACTCGAAAAAGAGCACAGTAACGTCAAAAAATTTGGTGAACTTGTTGAAGATGACGCATATTTACTAACAAACTATCGTGCTATTGTGTATGATTATGAAAATAATAACAGCGGTTATAGCTATGATATACGCCAAATCTACAACACTCCTAAAGAAGCTGAAATTATCCAAAAACACTTTCACGTGTTTTTATACAAAGTTGACTTACCGACACGCTCACAAATGGTTCGTCATCGAGTCAATTGGCAAGAACTTTCACGAAGATACGTCTCAGGAAAACGGGTCCCATTTGATTTTTACATTAGCGAAAAAATGGTTCCGATCACGACTAATGACTTCGATACCCAAAAAATTATCGACTTATGCGTTGAACATTATATGAATGCCATTGAGAGTGGTGTAAAACCTCAAGAAGCGCGCAGAATCATACCTCAGGCTGCCTATACTCAAATATGGGGAGGATTCATGCCTACCCAGCTTAGCAATTACTTCAAGCTTCGATTGGACGAACACGCTCAATGGGAAATCAGAAAAACTGCAGAAGCTATGAGAGATTTAATCAACCAATAAGCATTTAGTATTGAGTTCGCTCAATACATAACTCTGAAAATCGCCGACAAACAGCTTCATAGTCTTTATAACATCACTCAAAAATACATCTATATCATTTTCTTGTGAATTGAAAAATCTTCGTCCATGCAGTTTTATTGCTTCTCCTCTATCATCAATATCTCTAAATGGGATATAAAAATAGGCTAATTTATTTTCATTTACACATGGCGTAGCGAATCCAATATAGCAATTTCGTTTAAATTCGAGTATACCAGTATTATGGACAAGGTCATTTCTAAGTTTGATAAGTGCATTGAAGATTTTATCCTCAACATAACCTTTAAGCGGTGTCTTTTTTAAGTCAGCAAAATACGTTCTATTTAGCTTATCAAGATAAATATCACTCTCTGATGTTTTTGAATCAATCAAATGCAAAAATTCACTCATACGTCCTGCAATATCAAGTGCAGAACAAAATGATATAATCGACATCGTTATCAATCCTGCTACTTTCGAATCGTGGGATATTACTTCATTAGCACCTTCCCATCCATTCATAATTTGAATCTTTATCGAAATATTGCTTCTCATGTATGTCAAGAATTCAATATAATGTTTAGTCGCCTGATCAATTAACGAGAAAAAATCATCGTACAGTTTATTGAAATCAGCAAAATTGATCCATTTAGTATAATCTGATTCACTGATCATTGAAGAATTGATATAGATATCTACAACTTTATTATGAACTTCAGTATTACCATTTCCATAACCGTTTTCAAATATAGCATTAGGCAATAAATACTTATCTTCTAAGGACAATTTCAAAACTTTAGCCAATGTTTCATCTAGTTCAAAAAATATTTTACGTATCAGTTCTCGTAATACCTCAATACTCTGTTCATCCTCAATCAAACTGACATTGAATTTTTTAAGCAATGCTTCTTCATTAATTGAGTCAAATACAACCTTATTCCCTATTTGATCAAGCATTTGATAACAAGCATCTATTTGATAGATATCCAACCCTCGTGAACATAAATGTATTCTCAACTTTTAATCCTCCCATTCAAAAATTTCATTTTGTTAACATTACTTTAAATATTATTTTTATGTTACTATAGTATTAGAAAATAAAAGAGAGGAATAATATGAAAAGAGGAATAATCACAATATTACTAGCTTTTTTAGCTATTTTCGGAGCAGGCTGCGCACAAAAGCAACTTGGTATTAATGGGATGATTTGTCCGGAAGGGCACAGTGAAGAACGTATAAAGGCGGATTTTAGTGCGTGCAGATACTATAATCTTGATGATGCTGCAAAAGCAAATGCTGCGCCGATGTCAATAGAATGCAAAGAGTGTTTGGAGAAAAAGGGTTATAAAATCGAGAAGTAAGAAGCGAAAGTTACTTGTATTATAAAAATTACAAGTAATTTTGAGCTCTCTGCTGAAGAGAACCCAGTGTTAACGTAGCCAAAGGAATGAATTCCTTTAGCGTTTAAAATATACTTACAGTGCTGCTTTGGAAAGAGCGGTGAGAGCAGTAAATGCTGCTGCGTCGTTCATTGCCATATCAGCTAGAATTTTGCGATCAAGTTCGATGTTACCACGTTTAAGACCGTTCATGAAAACTGAGTAGCTCATACCGTTCAAGCGACATGCCGCATTGATACGAATAATCCACAATTTACGAAATTCACGTTTTTTCTGTTTACGATCGCGGAACGCGTAGTACATACTACGTTCAAGTTGCTCTTTCGCTTTACGGAAGTGCTTATGTCTTCCGCTATAGAAACCACGTGCAAGTTTCAAGACTTTCTTATGACGTCGGCGTCTTACAACACCTGTTTTTACTCTTGGCATATTTTTCCTTTCTTTACCCGATTCATTTTAAAATTTAATGAATAGGTGCCGCTTAGCGGACTTGCCCAGTATTTACTGGAGAATTAAACAATCGAGGCTAATTAGCGTACGATCATCTTTTTGATGTTTTTCGCATCGACAGCAGCAACAATTTTAGGTGTTTTCTGCCCACGACGAGTCCCTGCATCTTGTTTGGTCAAAATGTGACTGCGAAATGCTGTCCCACGTTTGAGAGTGCCGTTTTTCTTCACTTTGAAGCGTTTTACCGCCCCTTTGACTGATTTCATTTTTGGCATCGACTTGATCCTTTTGCAAAAATTCTCTGAATGAGACGCGGATTATACCATAAAAAAGCTTTTAATGATGTTTTATCGAGGTAAGGGTGACGAAGAACAATAAGGGTATTTTAAATCTGCCTCTCAAGAGGCAAGCTTTAGTGCCATAGCGGCGAGCGCAGCCAAAGGGATGAATTCCTTTGGTGTTCACAAAAAATGGCTTATTTTTTATCGTCTTTTTTCGGATGGACCATCATATTACAATAACGCCCTTCCATAGCAGGAGTTTTGTACATTAGTCCAATGTCTTCAACCATAGGCCAAACGCGATTTAAAACGGCAACAGCGGCTTCTGGATGCGCCATCTCACGTCCGCGTAAGAATACACGGAAATGGACATGTTTTCCCTCTTCGAGGAATTCACGGGCATGCTTCACTTTGTAGCTCACATCGTTTTCAGCAATCTTAACCGAAAGTTTAATCTCTTTAACTTCCACTTTTGTTTGCTTTTTACGTGCTTCTTTTTTCTTTTTCTCTTCTTGATAATGAAACTTACCGTAGTCCATGATCTTCGCAACCGGAGGTTTCGCATCCGGAGAGATCAATACAAGGTCAAGCCCCAGTTCGTTAGCTTTAGCCATCGCCTCTTGAATCGTTACAACTCCCAGTGCTTCACCACCATCTACTACACAACGTACCTCAGGAACTCGGATTTCCTCGTTCATTTGGACTCGGTCTTGTTTTTTAATCAAAAATGCACCTCATTAATTTTTTCTTTTATTAAGTTCAAGAATTGCTCTTCACTTAAATTGTACTGTTCTCGCGAGCGACGATCGCGCACCGCAACACTCTTAGAGCCAACCTCTTCATCGCCCAAAACGATAATCATAGGAACACGCCCTTTTTCCGCCGTTCGGATACGCTTATTGAGACTGTCGTTTTTATCGAAAATCTCATAATCCGCACCCATATCAATCAGCTTATTCCCCAATTCACGCGCATACGCAACGTGAGTTTCTGCAATCGGAACGATCGCAACCTGCGTTGGAGCGATAAACATTGGGAATTCCCCAGCGTAATGCTCCGTCAATATACCAATAAAACGCTCAAAAGAACCTAAAATTGCCCGATGAATCATTACAGGTTGAATTTTTGCGTTCTCTTCGCCGTTATATTCCAGCTCAAAACGCTCCGGAAGGTTAAAATCGAGCTGGATTGTTCCGCACTGCCATTCACGTCCGATAGCATCGGTGATTTTAATATCAATCTTAGGACCGTAAAACGCTCCGCCACCCTCATCAATCTCGTATGCGAGCTTATTCTTATCCATTGCATTTTTAAGTGCATTGGTAGAAATTTCCCATACTGCATCATCTCCAACCGCTTTTTCAGGTTTTGTAGAGATCATCATTTTATAGTTAAAATCAAAGGTTTTCATGATCTTATCAACAAAATCGACAACTTCGATGATTTGTTCTTCGATTTGATCCGCCGTACAAAAAATATGGGCATCATCTTGGGTAAATTCGCGAACACGGAAAAGTCCGTGAAGCGCTCCCGTCATCTCATGGCGGTGAACAATCCCGTACTCAAAGTATTTGAGAGGAAGATCACGATACGAACGTAAATCGTGCTCATATACTTTGATATGTCCGACACAGTTCATAGGTTTCACCCCAAACTCAATCTCATCGATGTTCGTGAAATACATATTTTCACCGTAGTTTTGGTAGTGACCGCTCACTTTCCACAAATCAGAGCGAAGCATTTCAGGTCCGCGTACCGGCTCATACCCGCGCTTTCGGTGAGCTTTGAAAAGAAGCTGCTCCAAACGTGAACGCATACGAGCGCCCGCCGGAAGCCAGATCGGGAAACCTGCTCCTACTTCTTCACGGAAGGTGAAAAGTTTCATTTCAGCACCGATTTTACGGTGATCGCGTTTTTCAGCTTCTGCCACTTGCTCTAAATACGCTTTTAGGGATTCTTTATCGGCAAATGCAATGCCGTAAATGCGTGTTAACATCTCGTTTTTGCTGTCACCGCCCAAATATGCACCCGAAATTTTTGTAAGTTTGAAATAACGCAGCATCCCAACATTCGGTAAATGAGGTCCACGGCAAAGATCTTCAAATTCACCTTGCTTATAAATAGTGACCACATCATCAGGGATGCGATCCATAACGGTTTGCTTTAGATGGTCGTTTGCAAATTTTACACGCGCTTCATCTTTGGTAATCTCATAGCGCTCTATCGGAGCTTTGGTTTTGGCAATATCGAGCATCTTCTTCTCGATCGTCTTCAAATCTTCTTCGCTGATGGTTTCATTGACTTTGAAATCGTAATAAAACCCCTCTTTAACAACAGGTCCTACGAAAAATTTAGCGTCCGTATAAAGCGCTTTAATCGCTTGCGCCATCAAGTGTGCACATGAGTGGCGAAGCACTTCAAGTGCATCCGCAGAGTTATCCAACTCTATTTCAGTACCGGTAATCCCAAGTGAGTGTGCTGTTTGTAAATCAACTATTTGATCATTATGCTTAATTGCAATAACATCCATTGTAAAAGTTTCCAGTTCATAAGAAAAATAAGGCGAATTATACGATTTTGTTGATTGGTTTGAGTTTAAAGAGTGTACAGAATGATTTTATAGAATAAAAAATACCTATGTTTATCTGGAAATTAACAACCCGATTCCTAAACGATCTTGTTGATGATTGTAATCCATTAAACTGGCACCGTAACCGCTAAAACCCTTTATGTACCAAAAATTATTTTTAGAGTTGTTGATAGGATAGGACCATTCACCTTCGATTGAGCCTCGGTTGTTGCTATTAAAATAAAGGTTATCCCGCAAGGTTAGTTCAAACTGATGTTGACCATAAAGATATTTAAACTTCAAATGACCATATCCGAGATACGAAGTGATCTCTTTATTATCACTACTGGTATGAATATACCATCCTCTTAGTTGGATCAGCAAATCATCATATTGAAAATCCAAATCCGTATATACTTGGTTGCGCTCTCGCGACAAGGATTCTCCAAGCCCGTTGGATTCATGTGAAAATCCGATACTGATATCTTTTAAACCGCTCTTGAAATCCAACTCACGTGTGATTGGAATGGTTATCCAAAATTCAGGTCTATAATTTGTTTCCCTAAAGGGAGCAGAATTGGTATACAACTGCCACCATATCTCTTGGGTGTATCCAAAAGAAAGAGTTTCATTTAAACCCAGTAAGTCATAGGTAAACGTTTTTTTAAAACTTAACTGAAATTCTGTTTCGACATTGCTATCAAAAACATGGTATCCAGGGTAGTCTGTGTTGTTTCGTTTCTCATAATTTTCTGTCGTATAGGAAAAGGGAAGTAAATAATTTTTTTCATGGGGAAGTATTCCGAAATTGCTAAACATCGTAGATACCAACGATTTACGTTCCTCGGAATTTTTTGGCATATCCAAATGCTCAAGTCCAAATTTCTGCATTTCTTTATCGGTAGCAGGATCGATCTGATAGACCTGTTTATCGGCACCCATAGAAACATTAGCTTCTATGTTGGCCATTGCGTTGCGTGCGGCTTGCTTATACCAGTAAAAAGCTTTCGTGATATTTTGATCAACACCCGATCCGTTTTCATACATTGCAGCCAGTTGATATTGGGCATATTTATCCCCCTTCAGAGCTGATTTTTCAATATCTTGAAAAGATTTTGGTTGTTTCACACTATCGGCTATCAATGCACTGTTTAGGAAAATTAGCCATAGCAGTTGTTTCATTAGTATCCTTGCTATCACTTTGATTTATCAACCCGTATGAGTATCGACAATAAACGATAGATCATTTATTAAGATCGAGTTTCAGATCGGGATATTTTTCCTGAAAAACACGCTCGCTTTCATTCATAATCATTGTCCCCTCAGCGGTATCTTTATTACCCTGTTCTATCTTTTGCCGACCGAGAGTCATATCTTGATCTCCGCTTTTTATTAATTTTTCGCCGTCTTTGATCAGTTTTTCGCCGGACAGTTTGAGTTTTGATCCGCGATCCCAATCTTTTGCTATTGCTTTTTGATCTATCGACGTCGCTTTTTCATCGGTTGCATGAATACGCATGAAATCAGCGGTTGTAGTAGGTGATTTTGCAGTACAACCGCCCAGTGCTATCACGACGATAGCGGTCAATGTTACTTGTTTAAAATGTTTCATAGTGAGTCCTTTTAGGAGGGTAAAATTTCCTCTAAAAGAGGAAATTCAGAAAGAGTGGTTAAAAACGAAAATTAGCTCCGATATACCACATACGCAAATTATCAGCATCAACATCTACCCCTAAAACAGTGTCACTTCCCGTTTCAACCAAATAGCGATACCCGCCTTCGATTTCGATATTATTGACGATACGGACAATTCCACCTGCTTGAGCACCGTAGTGCATTCCGCTAAGATCCAGTTCAACACCTGCTGATTCTGCTTCAAAGCGAGTATAACCGATAACCGGTCCGGCATAGAGTGAAAAAGCATTTTCAACAACCGGAATAATAAAGTCAAAAGCCAATGATAAACCGTCACTATCCTGTACGCGTCCACTCGGGTCTACATAGGTATAAGAAAGTGATACACGACCATTGTCGCCCACGTATTGTCCCAATGTACCCGTATAATGGGTATCATCATTTTTCGACTCAAAGCCACCCGTCCCTACACTGGTTTTCAACTCAGTATTTCCGATGCTCGCACCGATAAAGCTAACATTCTCAGCACCCATTAATCCACAACCGGTAAGCAAAACTGCTAAAACTATTTTTTTCATCATTGATCCTTTTGAGTTTAATCTAACTTTTGATTTTTTCAGCGGCGTCATTGAACGCCGTTTTCACGGAATCCCACGCTGATTCCACATGGGTTTTCATCGATTCGTACATATCATCGGTCGCTTCCATCAATTCTGAGAGCTTTGTTTTTCCCTCATCGATTTTCTTTTCGAGCGCATCAATGTGTTTGTTCATTTCGATCTGTGCATCGGCACTTGCCATAGAAGCTTTTGCCTTGAATTTGAGAATCTCTGATTTCCAGATCGCAATTTCTGCTTCTTTTTTTTGTTGATACAATTGTTTATCATTCATAATATTTTCCTTTGTTTGCTCCTCAGAGCACACGTCGTCCCTGAATCACTCGGATGAGAACGACGATGATAGCAATCACCAACAAAAGGTGAATAAACCCACCCAATGTGTAACTAGTGACCAAGCCTAAAGCCCATAAAACCAATAAAATTACTGCTATTGTCCACAACATAATTGAGCCTTTTTATATATTATTCAATGGTCATTTTATTGACGACATTATTAACGCCCTCAACATCTTCGGCAAGCTTTGTAACCAAATCGCGTTCAGCATCATTTTTAGCTTGACCGCTCAGTGTCACTACCCCATTGTTAGTAGTAACACTGGTTCGGATAGCCCCTGTAGATTTGTGCTTCATCAATGTCATTTTTACCTGCGCAGTGATCGAAGCATCATCGATTTTTTCACCGATGGACTCATCTTGTTTTGCCAGTGTCATTTCGTTCTTTACCTCTTTTACCCCTTCAACCTCTTTGGCGTATTGGGTAGTCAGTTCTTTTTGGGCTTGACTGTTGGCTTTACCGCTGAGCGTAACCACTCCATTTTTTACCGATACTTCCGTTTTACGGGCATTGACATTGCGGTGAAATACGAGAGCTGTCTGCACTTTCATCTTTAGCCACGTATCGGATTTATCCTTTTTGATGACGATCTTATTGTCAACAGTTTTGACCCCCGGTAACGCTTCAGCCGTATTCTGTGCCATCGGTATGTGTGATTCATCTAAAACATCGCCGGATAAGGTAACGGCTCCATCTTTAGAGTTAATCACAATATGTTCATCTTTGAGATATGTTTTGTAAACATAGCTTTTTTTAAATGATGATTCGATGTTATCGTCGGTATCCGATGCAAACAAGGGAACAGCCGTAGCGAATAAAACAGCCGCTGCCATCGCAACATTCATCGTCGTTGAATGAGTCTTTTTTTGAGAGTTTGCTTGATTTTTTAAGCTTTGATTGGGGGAGGTTTTAATGAAATTCATATATGATTCCTTCACGTTGACTAATGTCTATCTAGAGAGCTACTCATTCTATTTCAAAATATCGTTTATACTGTTTTAGTTAATGCCTCCATGACACCATTTGGATAGGTCTTACTACAGTCTTTGAGTACTTTTCCCTTAGGTGTACCCTAATATGCCTACTTGTCAATATACAGTATATCACTAAAATAGTTTTCATATATTCTTATTTTATATAATATAATTTTTTTATATTATATACAGCTCTCAAACAAAACGCTCTTTCTCAAACACTATTAATACCCTCAACGTTTCTGCAAGCTTTGTAACAAAATCACATTTAGCATCATTCTATTAAATGCTAGAGAGCTGTATTTTGCTATTAACATAATAACTCCTTGGTATTTTTTTATACGGAGTTATTCTATATTTTAATAATGATTTAATAATGAGGCAAAAAATACTCGAAGATAAATTTTACAAGAAAGAAGAGTTTTGCAGTGTCTAAAGTATGCTACTATATACGAAAGTTACTTTAATCTCTAGCGAGAAAGGGAGCGTATATGCAGATTCCTGATTCACCTTGGTCAAAGTCCCTAGATTCTCTCTTAGAGGAATTAGAGAGCACAACTGCGGGGCTTGACGCCAACGAAGCGGAAAATCGCTATAAACAATTCGGTTCCAACTCCCTGATGGTGGAAGAGCGTTCCAAATTCTCTATGCTTGTTTCTCAATTCGCCAGTCCTATCGTCCTCATCCTCATTGTTGCGGGAATTATCAGTTTCGCCATGGATCATACCAAAGACGGAATTATCATACTCGCTATCCTCATCATCAATGCACTATTGGGATTTTATCAGGAGCTTAAAGCCGAAACCTCTATTCGTGCACTGCAGCGATTGAGTGAAAATCATGTACGGGTATTGCGCAGCGGGATTGAAACGCTTCTCCCCTCTCGCCAGCTCGTCCCCGGTGATATCATCTTACTCGGCGAAGGGGATCTCGTCCCTGCCGATGCGCGCCTGATAGAATCTCACGCTCTCCAAGTGGATGAAGCGGTACTCACAGGAGAATCGCTCCCCTGTGATAAATCCTCCGATGCCGTTGTCAGCCCCGAAGCCCCTATGTATGAACGCCTCAATTCACTCTATTCTGGGACCTCCATTTTACGGGGAAAAACGACCGCTCTCGTGTGTGCTACCGCCGAATGGACTGAAATGGCAAAAAT
>JAGXHZ010000102.1 GCA_024635855.1 Sulfuricurvum sp. | reverse complement strand
GTAATAGTACAAGTATTACGGACGGAGATACCACTCCCAGTACAACCGATAATACTGATTTCGGAAATGTAACGACAGGTACCTATTTAGATAAAACATATACGATTCAAAACACAGGGACAGAAACACTTACTACGAGTGCTCCTACATTTACGGGAGATTTTAGCTTACAGGGCACTTTTCCTACATCAATTGCAGCAGGTGGTTCTACGACGTTTACGATTCGTTTTACTCCGACGGCTACCGGTACTCGCAGCGGAACACTTTCATTTGTGAATAATGACTCCAATGAAAATCCTTATAACTTTTCGATTCAAGGGACGGGAATACTTCCCAGTGCCGATCTAGAAATCACTAAAACAGCACCGTCTTCTGTCATGGTTGCTAATCAGATTATATATACGATTAGCATTACAAATAATGGTCCTGTTGGAACAGATTTGAATATGACCGATGTATTAGATGGAAATTTGACGTATATCAATGCATACGATGATGCACATGAGTGGATTTGTGCTTATACGTCAGCAAATAGAACTCTCTTATGTCGGCATCCTAATATTTTAGCTAATGGTGCAATATCAACTATTACTATACTTGCTACAGCACCTAATTCAGTAATGACTGTTCCAAATACAGCTTCAGTGGTTGGAACAGTACAAGATCCAAATGTAGGTAATAATACTTCCTCAGCTAATGTTTCTATAGTAGCTTCTTCTTTTGATAATAGTAACCCGCGTAATTTTGCTCTTCAAAAACAATATAATACAACTGGAAACATGCAGATTATAGGAAACTCAATAATGCGAGATGCTAACACACATGCTTGTGCTGGGGCAGGAATTAGAAATAATAGTATTATTGTTGAATATGTTGATACAGATACAAACGCGACAACCTTTAATTCGACCACGGCTAATATCACTTTACCCACAGGAGCAACATCGAATGATATAGTTTGGGCAGGTCTTTATTGGCAAGGTTATTATGGTAACTCAGCAAATACAACAACCAAAGACAATGCAAAAAGCGTTCTTTTGAAAGTACCTGGTGGTGCATATACCACAATCCAATCCGATACATCAAAATTTAACTGGGTTTATTTTGATGATCCGAAAACTCGATGGTATTATCAGGGAGGACAAGATGTTACATCTTATGTAAAAAGCGGACTGAGTGGAACCTATACTGTTGCAAATATTAACAGCCAAACGGGTGGTAGTATCAATGGTGGAGGTTTTGGGGCATGGGCATTAATAGTCCTTTACAAAGATAGTACTGCAACACTTAAAAATATGTCTGTGTATGATGGATATATGGGGATTTCTTCAGGTGATGCAGGTAGACCAGGTGTTTACGCAAGTACAACGGTTCCATTAACTGGATTCTTTACACCTCCAACTGGAAATGTGAACTCTGAATTTCTAACTTTTGTAGGGGAAGGGGATACTGCTGCTACAGGGGATTTCGGGTCACTTTCAAATAATTCTGGTGTTGATGTTAAATTAAAAAATGCTTTAAATCCAAATGATGATCTTTTCAATTCGACAGTTAGTAATAATGGAGTTGCTGTAACTACAAGCAATCCAAATTGTGCAAATAATATAGGAATTGATATAGATGCTTTTGATGTCGGTTCAACTGCCACTACACCGACAACGCAAGGGCAAATTATTGAGAATGGGCAAAGCACAACAAATGTTAAATTATTAAGTAGTGGTGATGGATATTTTCCTGGTGCTTTTGCATTTTCGACCGAGCTTTATGCGCCGGATGTTTGTTACTTAGAAGATGTTACTTTTAACGGTCAGCCAATCACAGGATCAAATATACCCCATACAGATGATAATGTAGAGTACATAGTTACCATTACTAACAAAGATAATGAAGCTGCAAAAGGGGTGTTTATCGAAAAAGTATTTGATAAACCCGATGAAATTACCTATGTAACGAATTCGATGCAAATAGCTCCTATTCCAGGAACTACATACACAGCAAAAACAGATAGTATAGGAGATGATACGGCTGAATATGCAAGTTCTTCAAAAACGGCAAAATTATTATTAGGTTCAGGGGCAACATGGTATGGAGGGGGAACAGTTGTAAAAGATGCTCTCACGAAATTCAAATATCAAGCAAAAATTGGAGATCAAAATGCCAGTGAAAACACGTATTTGGTAAGTTATCGTAATGATTTACTCCATATCACATTTAGTGGACTTCCAATCCGTAAATGTCAAGATTTTAACAATAGTTTTGGTGTATATGTTCCTATTATCGGAAAATTCAATACGGTTCGCTCAGGTGCCGTGAATGTTGCTGGAGATACAGATCCAATTGATCCCTTAGATAATAAAAATGCTTTGTATACCCAAATTGTTAATAAACCTTTTGACGTAGATGTCCTTTCGTTTGGAGTTGATAATATTACTCCCTCAGCTCCTTCACCTGCGGTTGATCTTAATCTGAGTATTGTCGAACTTTCAGTGGATGGAAATTGTACGGATACGAATTTATCGGCAATCCAGACCCTCCATTTCACAACGTCGGATAAATATAAAACGGCAACCGTACTGCCGGGTAAAGCATCGCAAAATGCCGCATTCCATATGGTCACGAGTAATGCCAATTTGTGTTCTCGTGACCGATTTGCGATTCGTCCCGCGACATACTCAATGGATGCAAATGAGACGACATTGATTGGTGGCAGGAATTACGACTTTACTTTTAAAGCGATACAAGATAATTCTGTGAATCCTTCTCTGAAGTACGATCAAAATATGACCAGTGCTGCCGATAAAAATGGTACAACTCAATTAGTGATTCCAGTGGGATGTCCTATTGTGGATGTAGGAGCAAAATTATTTAATGATCCTGCTCCATACAATCTTCCTTTTAGTGATGGACAAGTTGTTGCGTTGGTAAGTTATCCAGACATTGGTGATGTTAATTTTACCATTACCGATAATCATTGGAGTATGGCATCAGACGATCAAACCAAAGGGGATTGTGTCTTAGGAAGTGATTCGAATACATTGGATGTTGATGGAAAATTCGGTTGTATGGTCAGAGGATCAAAGGTCTTTAATTTCGTTCCAAAACAATTTAATTCATCGCTTGCACTTTCAAACGGTTCAGCAAACGGTAGCTATACCTATGTGTCAAATGATCAAAATATGTCCTCATCTCTAGTATTAACTACAACTGCCATCCTCGATGGAGGCGGTACAGCAACTAATTATACGTCAGGCTGTTTTGCCAGAGATATTAATACGACGGTATCTCTTATGAATAATAAAGCGCTAACATGGAGTGACGCACAAAGTAGAATCAATTTTTATGATGATCGTAATGTTACATCTGGTTTACGTAGCCAAACCAATTTTAATGCTACATTCACCAGTGGTGAGGGTAATTTTACAAACGGAATAGCTCCAATCACATTTAAGTTTAATTTTGATCGTAATCAGACCGTGCCTGATAATTCGTTTACGATTGCTCGAAATGATTTTAATATCACATCCATAGTTGATCAAAATGGAACGACAGGTAATGATTTTAATCGTGCTGGAGATGTAAACGCTACTTTCGTTTACGGTCGTGTTATTCCCCGTGATGTCCGAGTATTTGGAGAAGTTGCATTTACTGCTAATTCATGGTATGAAGTCTTTAATGTGCCAATGATTGGAGTTACATCATTAAATTCAAGTAGAAATGATAGTGCGTGGTATATCAATAGTCTGCATACCGATATTGTTGATGGTAATGGAACAATAGGTCAAATTTCGAGTGGAAGTTTACCTAATGCAACAACATACGCAAATGGAATAAAAACTTATAATTTTGTGGGTCAAACTCCTCCTTTCAGTGCCAAAGCCCATATTGATACCGATTCGTGGTTATGGTATGGAGTAAATGCATCACCGTATAGTGATCCATCGGTAGCAAATCTTGATTGTGTGACCCATCCGTGTTTTAACATCAATGTTGCTCCAAAGGTAGGAGCGACAGGAAGTGCTAAAACTGACGGTGTAAAAGATAGTAAATCATCAACCAGTGGAGGGGGAGCTTGGAGCAGTACCACCGATTATGCTCCTGCGATTCGATGATGAGGAGAAAAAGAATGCGTTCTGCTATGGCGATGATTGAGCTGATTTTTGCCATTGTTATTATTGCTATCAGTGTTATGACGATTCCAACGATGATGTCTATAGCAAACAATGCTTCCAAAGGAGCAGCCATCGATGATGACGTAATGGCACGTTTGAGTGGATGGACGCTCGATAAGTTTCAGGCACGTTGGGATGGTAACTACAATATATCCAATTCAGGTCCTCTCAACATTCCTGGTACGGCAGATTTGAACTGTTCACGAGGAAGCGGAACGGTATGGTACCGTATTGGCTCGGATGAAAATGTCTCTTCGATGCAGTGTAATACCCTAGCAGCACCGTCTACTATACCTCTGGATGGAAATGGATCTCTTGTGAGTGGTATCGAACAGCTCAATGGTGGTAATGCTGGGAATGGAGAAACCATCAGGATTACGTCAGCGGATGGAACCAGTTATGATGTAAATGCGACGTATGAAGTAGATTATGTCGATTCAACTGTAGCAAATGGGGTAGATGGCAATTCTAAAACGGCGACATGGAAGCTTGGTGGAACTACTTTTGATACCGCTAACACAATAGCTGCAACTCATCTTAAGCGGATCGTTACGCGATTTAATAATCCTGCAACCAATACCGATATCGTGTTAACATTCTTCAAATCCAACAAAGGTAATTAAGATGAGATTTCAAGATTATCGTCGTGGATTTACGTTTATAGAGCTTCTTTTTGTTATTGTTATAATGGGTATCGTAGGAGGGATTGCCCTCGAAGCGATTCGCCAATATTATGAGGGGATATACCGTACCCAAGAATACAGTAAAAGGGTAGCAGAAGCCGATCATATCCTCGATCAGCTTACTAAGTATTTTGAAAATGCTATCAGTAGTTCGATTGTTAATTTGGATGCGGTGGTAGGTGAAAATAAGTGTTATCTTATAAATGCTGGAGATGCCAATGATTATACGGTGGCATTTATCGGTGCGGATTATGACAGTATGAGAGGTACAAGCGGAAATCGTCCCGGATGGAGTGAAGATACCTTGTTAGGAGCAGGGAATGTGATTACAGCATCCGATGCAAATCATACGATGGCAGGTTTGGTTATTCATGCTTTGGATCCTAATTCGGCTGCGGATTTGACGGATTCTGCTTTATATGATCCAGATAGTGTGGATGTAAATGCCTGTAGCCGATTTAATTGGGATGGCGGTGGATTGGCAGGTTATCATAGAATAACAGCCTCTACAGAGACGAGTATGACGTTGAATGCAGAAAACAATGCCACGGATGGAAAACGCAAATATTTATTACGCTCAGGGTATGCATTTCGTGTGCAAAGTGATGGTAATTTTACGTTATATAGCAATTTTCGGCCATGGGCAGGTACAAATTATACGGCGGCTCCAAAAATAAATCTTTTAGGTCAAAATGTTGCCCATTTTTATGTTGATTACAATGCAAGTGATTTTATAGCCAATCCGAATGTTAGTGATCGAGGGATGGTATGGAGGCTTAAGATATGTATGCGAGGGCTGGATGCAAACTTGAGTACGAGTGAAAGTGAATCACAAGCAATTTGTCGTGAAAGGAGAGTCCATGTACGCTACTAAACGATCTGGTTTTGCAATGATATTGGCGATTTTTGTAGTGGTTCTTGTGGCACTTGGAGGGGTGTTGTTGCTGGGTAATGCATCAATTGGAGCTAAATCTATGGGTGATAATTATCTCCGTGCACAGGCTGAGTTATTGGCAATGAGTGCTACAGAGTTTGCAGTCATGCGGGCACAGGGGTTTGATATTTCAGCAGCATCAGGAGGTCATTGTTTAGAAAATCTTGATATTAATGTAACGGATGCTAGTGGAGCACCCATGTTTGATGCCAACGTATCGTTAGCGTATTCGTTTCGTGGAGCTCCTCCTGTTGGATGTGCTTCTGTTTTATCTCCGATAGCTGGTACAGGGAAAGATACGATGATATTAATGGATGTAACAGTTACGGATATTAATCTTAGTACGGAGCCAATACGAGTTCATAAACGGACGTGGCAGAAGCTATAAAATATTTCCGTTCGTGGTGAGCTCACGTGCCCTATAGGGTATGTCGAACCATGGCACCCTTCGACATACCCTATAGGGCACGTGAGCTCAGGGTGAACGGTGGGAATGACGAGAGAAGAATTTATATCGTAAGTTGTGCTATTTTAGAAACAACATCTTTTTCACGGATAGGTTTCATTAGAAAACCGTTTGCTCCACAATCCAATGCTTCCCCTTTTTTAGTCTCATCCGTTGTCAGAACAATCACCGGAAGTTGACGGAGTGAGTCATCTGCACGGATGACTTTGAGCATTTCGATTCCACCCATGACCGGCATGATAATATCGAGTAAAATGATGTCAATATCATCTTGTGATTTAAGAATACCGATAGCATCCGCACCATTTTTTGCTTCAATAACTTGCGCTACATTAGGCGATTTCATAAGCATTGATTTTAGCAATTTCAAGTTGATCATATCATCATCCACCGCTAAAACTTTGAGTTTTTTTACATCCATTTATAGGTTCCTGCTTTAGATAAATTTTTCAAACACAAGTCGTAACAAGTCTTTATTAACGATGTTTTTAATCATTTCATGGACATACAGTGCATCGTTCTTATCATTATCTGCCGATGGATCAACCAGCATAATCAAAGAAATGTCACTATTATTTTCATGAATTATATCAGATAGTTCTTTTAGATTAAGACTTGCCAGCCCTTTATCAAACAATGCTACTTTATAATGTTTGTTTTTAAGATTTGAATAAAGCTCATCAACATTGTTGGTGCTTACATAGGTATAACCCAAATCATCGAGTATACGGGTGAAAAGTTTCATTTCGAGAGAGTTTTGTTTGGCAATCAAAATATCAGCATCGTATGCAGATCCGTGTATATCAGTGTTTTCGCTGGATACAGAAGATTCTGGAATACTTTCCTCTTCAAGAACTTCTTCATTAGCAGGAAGTTCATTAAGTACGATTTCATCACTCAAAACTTGGGAATCGATAGATTCTTCATCGATATTTTCACTAATTTCTGATTCATCTTCTATGAGTAGAGGAGTTTCAATAAGCTCTTCATCTGCTAGCGGTTCTATATGAACTACATCTTCTTCAATGGTGTTTTCAATGTTTGTGTCATTATCATCATACCCGACAAGTTCATCAGCTGATTTAGGAATGATATTCAAATCAATGATCTTATGAGAAAGAAAATTATTGAGCAAAGAGATAATATCACTGCGAACCAGTGGTTTGGTTGTATATTCATCCATCCCTACTGACATAAAGCGTTCACGGTCACCTTTGAGTGCATTGGCTGTAAGTGCAATGATGGGAACATGGTGTTGATCATAGTCCTCTTCGAAGTCCAAAATCTCCTGTGTTGCTTCCATACCATCGAGTACAGGCATTTGAATATCCATGAAAATGAGATCGAACTCTCCATTTTTACGTTTTTCAAATGCTTCCAAACCATTGTTCGCAAGAGTTACGGTGAGTCCTAAATCTTCGAGTGTACGTTTGATCAGTTTTTGATTAATAACATTGTCTTCTGCTACTAGTATATTGGCAGAAAAACGTGAATTTTTCTCATCGAATTTTTTACGACGGGATGTTTTTTGTTTACGGGTATTGAATGCTTCTGCATCATACGATTCCAATACAGCTCGTATTTTTGAACTGTTTAATGGCTCATAAAGCACTTTAAACAAATCAAGACCCATGGAATCGATTTTTTTCATGTAATATGATTTGGTAATCAAAATGGTTTGCTCATTGGCCGAAGCAAATGTGATGAGATCATCATCGCTAATGAAATCGTTGTCTACAAAGAGAAGATCATAGTTTACTTGACGTTCTAATATTTTTAACTCTTCTATCTCCGTAAAGGTTGTATAGCTCACCCCAAGATAGTCAAGATATTCTTTGAGGTACGTGCTTTGTACTTTTTTCTTTGTTTTACTCTCATGTATTACGGCATTGATGTTTGAGAATGAACCTTTGATCGGTTCATTGAGTGTTTCGATCTCGTCAAAGGATAAGGTGAAGAAGAATGTTGTTCCTTCGCCTGGTTGACTTTCAAGATCAAGTTTACCGCCCATAAGCTCAACGAAACGGCTGGAAATGGTTAGACCCAATCCCGTTCCGCCATATTTACGGGTAATGGAGGTGTCTGCTTGACCAAATGCTTCAAAAATACGTGATTTTTGTTCACTGGTAACACCGATACCGCTGTCTTTAACTTGGAAGCGAATGCGAGCACGATTCGGTTCTTCGGATTCGATACGACGAACATCAACGTTGACACTCCCACCGCTGTTAGTAAATTTGACTGCATTACTAAGAAGGTTGATAATAACTTCTTTAATCTTGGTCGGATCCCCTTTGAGCGGACGCTCAAGACTTGGATCGATGAAACAACCAAGGTCAATATGTTTTTCAGACGCACGAACCGCATACACTTCAACAGCACTTTCAAACTCATCCATTGGATTAAAGGCAATGTCTTCGATTTCAAGTTTATTACTCTCAATTTTAGAGAGGTCAAGAATATTATTGATAATTTCAAGAAGATTTTCAGAACTTTTTTCGATGATATCAATAAATTCTCGTTGTTCATCATGAAGGTCAGTATCTTTTAACAATTCAGTGAAACCAACGATACCATTGAGAGGCGTACGGATTTCATGGGACATATTTGCCAAGAACATCGATTTCGCTTCACTGGCTTCTTGAGCAAATTGCTTATCACCAAGTGTCTGCTCGATGATACGTTCCAAGAGGGCATAAGCTTGTGCAGTACCCTCGGATGTGTCAAGATTGATTGATCTACTGAGGGCATCAGCTTCATTATCGTGCGTATCTTCAGCAACCCGCTTTAGAACGGACTCAAGATTTTTGATATTTTTTTCAATTTCATTAGAGAGGATGTACCCTAAAATACCTAGTAAAACGTTTACTAACCATATGGTAATCGTACTAATAAGCAGCTGGAGAGCTTGTGTTTTAATAACGCTTGCCCGTTCGTCCATACTGTCAAGGAGGATTTTTTCAGTTTCACTGATAGCATTGATTTTTTCAGAAAGCATCGCAAACCAAATTCCTGATTGCGTTTCATACTGTGCATCACTTCCTGTACGCAAAATAACACCGCGTTCGGCTGTAATGTCTTGAAACAGCTCCGTATTATCTTCAGTGAAGAGAGATGCGTTTAGAGAGTCTCTTAAGGGCTTGTTGACAATTGAATCAAAATTTAGAGCATCCGCTTTTGCAACAAAACTAAGCCATCGGTTGAGCTCATCATCTTCTAGTACGGTTCCGCGTGAAAGGATATAGGTAATGTAGTCACGCTCTAAGCTGGTTTGCTCATTAGCACGCACAAGAGAAAGGTAGCTGTTTTCCATGGCAGAAACTTGGTCGTCTAGCTGAAGTGCAGCAAGTGAGGAGAGTTCAGCGATTAATGCTGTCTGTGATTTTCCATAGACATCATCAAAAATTTCATTAAAGTCAGCCGTTTGGTTATCAACGGACGGTTTTGATTGACGTCGCGCTTTTTCCAACGTAGCGATCATTTCGGTGGTTTTTGCGGAGGTATAGCTCGTATCAAATGCTTTGATCTTTTTATCAACGATAGCGCGTTGAGCTTTAAGAGAGTTAAGGGTAGTGTCAGAGGCATTACCCAAATACATTACCGTCATTCCGCGCTCACGAGAAATATTGTTGATTAGGTCATTGAGCTGTTTGTTCTCTTCAAGGCGTGATTGAAGTGTTTTGACCGATTGTAAGCTCATATATGACGTATAAACATAATAGCTTGCGAGTGAAAACAAAATCAGAATGGGAAGGAGACTGATCAGTCGAAGTCGATTTTTAAGTCCTAAATGCATGGTTATTCCTCTTAAAGTTGATCAAGATAGTTGTTAAGCCGAGCCGAGGCTTTTTTGGCTTCTTGTGCGTCGTTTGTTTTTGACAAAATTGCGAGCTCTTCAGAAATTTCACTCATACGAAGATTATCACTAATCCCTTTGAGTTTAGCTGCACTATCTCTCCATGTATGAGTGTCAAAAGCAATAATTGCCTGTGTTATTTGATTACTGATGAGATTAGCATCGTTTTTATAATCAAAAATCAGTTCATCAAAAAAGTTTTTGTCCATATCTAATTCTCTCGCTGCACGTTGTGAATCGTAGTGAAAAACCGGTAGTTTTACCGCAATATTTTCATTAATTTCCTCTTTTTGCACTACTGCGTCTGTTTCATTTTCAGCGCTAATATCTTCGAGATCAAATAACTCTTTTTTGAACACGCTTTCTTTGGGAGGTAATGATGCGAGAAGCTCTTCGGGTGAAGATATCTCTTCCTCGTGCACTATAAGCGGTTCGTCATCGTATTGTTTAAGCCCAAAGGAGTAAATGTCTTCAACTGTTTCGTTTGTAACGGCAATAGGTTTTTCATCTGGAGCGATGATTGCTGCTACACTGCTTTGTACAGCTTCTTCTTCGTCCATTGTATCTTCTTGAACACTCTCTTCTCCAGAAAGTTTTGAAATGATATTGAAGTAATATTTGAGATTTGCTTCGACTTCTGCAAGATCGGTTGAAGCATTGATAAAGGTCAGTGTCTCAAAAGCATCTTCAATTCGAAGATTGGCAGCTACCCCTTTCAGTTTATGGGATAAAATATGTAAATTGTTAAAATCATTTTTCAAAGCCGCTTCAAAGAGGTCTTCTTTAAAGTCGAGTGACTGCTGAATAAAATCACCGATAAACTCTTCAATAAGGTCAACCGGTAGTCCAAGTTCATTAGAAGCTACATGGGGATCATATGAGTAGTTATTTTTTACTTTATGCTGAGAGAGAAATTCTTTTTCTTGAGCACTGTATTGAGTACTTCCAAGCATTGGACGAGCTTTTAGAGGAGTAGCTTCCATCACTGGTTCTTCAAGCGCTTCTTTGAAATGAGGTACTTCAGTTTTTGTACTCAGTTCCGGATACAAATCATCAATTTCATCAAAAGAAGAATACTCAATATCGGGGATATCTAAGATGCCGGGTTCGCTAAGTTTTGTCGGGGCAATGTGGGAATAATCAGGTAAAGGAGGGGGCTCTTTTACCTGAAAAGGTTCATTTTTAGGGGGATGAAACTCATCTTTGTGAGTTTTTGGAGAAATAATATGGGGCTTAATATCTTCACCGCTAATGGCTTTAATCTGGGACATTTCAATGTTATAGCCGTTTTCGGAAGGGTTTTCACAAAGATACATTTTATTAACGGTAAGTTTGCAGCTAAATACTCGACCATTGCCGTGAACAATAGCACTGGAAGCATCGGAATCTGCATGGAGAAGAAAATTGATCCAACCAAAATTTTTAAAATTATGGATGTATCCCGGTTCGTTTGCAAACAAATCAGCAACGTCCGAGCAAACATTTAGAAGTCCATCCAGTGAGGAATAATTAAGGAGGCGCAAGCCCTCTTCATCAATACCGATGAACTCTTGTTTGTGATTGTATAGTAACACGTTTTCTCCCTTTAGCTTTCTTGCTCAATCATTTTTTTATAAATCTCGGCGGTTTCTTCAATATTTTTACGAGATGCAGGTTTTCGAGCAGCCATATATCCTTTGACAATACCGTTATTGTCGTATATAGGAGAGACTTCAGTATCTACCCAATAAAATTTACCGTCTTTACGTAAATTTTTGACCAAACCATGCCAAATTGTTCCGGATTGGATTGTTTTCCATACTTGAGCAAAAGCTGCTTTGGGCATATCTGGATGGCGGATGATATTGTGGGGTTGCCCAACGAGTTCACTTGAAGTGTAACCGGATATTTCACAAAATCGACGATTAGCAAAAGTAATCACCCCCTCTAAATCCGTTTCACTGACGATGGCACGCCCTTCAAAAAAGTATTCTTCATCGACTGCAACGGGTCTTTCCATAATCCATCTCCTTTTAGCTAAAAAAATACTGATAAATATAATTTAAAGAATATGGCATAAAGAAGGTAAAAGAATTCTTAGTTTGTCTCTGATAGGGATAAATTTTGGATAATTTTGGCATCTTTTGTTCCAATTAGTTCAATTAGAGTCTCAAGAGCCCCATTTTGTATGGCTTCAAAAGTACCATAATAATCTAATAATTTAATGATCTTTGGGAGCGTGATCCCTTTTTGAGAGAGAAATTTTGATTCTTGGTCCTGTTTTAGTTTGGTTTTTTTGTGAAAAGTAATAGCGCTTCTGTGTGCCTCGTCACGTAGACGCTGAATGAATTGGAGTCGTTTGTCGTAAGGTTCCAGAGTATATGTTTCTTCTTGTGTGTGGAGAGCGTCTCGTGCTGAACCTTTGGCCCGATGTGCTTTGGCATCTAGCTTTTCTTTGCTGATGGCAATGACATCAAGAGTGGTTCCGGATGATTGAAGTAAGTCTATTGCAAGCGTGCGCAAGGTTGCACCGCCGTCAAGTATCCATAAGTCAGGAGGCGGATTGGTGGAAAAGCTTTCGATACGACGCTTGAGCATTTCACGCATTTGCCCGTATTCATCTCGTTCGTGCAGATGGTATTGACGAGTGCTGGATTTTTCAAATGCACCCTCGGTGTATACCACCATAGCCCCCACGGTAGCAACGCCTCCTAAATGAGAGTTGTCGAAAGTTTCGATTCGATTTGGGAAGTTTTGAAGAGAAAGAAGTTGTTGAAGGGAGAGTAATAAATCTGTATTGTTGGGTTTATAGGTTTTTAGAAGCTCTTGAGCATTGGTGAGGGCAAGGGTGACAAGCTGTTTTTTGATCCCTTTTTGAGGAGCTTCCAGAAGGGCTTTTTTTTCAAATACAATGCTCAGATGATCTTCAATCCACCCTTTTTCTTCGAACGAATGGGCAGTTAAAATCGGAACGATAATCGGAGGCTTGAGCGTTCCATAGTAGTTGACCAATGCCCGTTCGTATCCCTCGTCCTGAGAAAAGTCCTCGTGAGCCGTGAAAAAGTCGTGTGAGCTGGAGGCTACTTTTCCATCACGTATAAACATTCGTACAATGCATCCGCGCTCTTTGAGCGTGGCAATGGCAAAAATATCGTATGCTACATTTCGGGCGAGATCGATGGTGGAGGTGACACAGCTTTTTTCGATGCGCTCCCGTCTGTCACGTAACGTCATTGCCTCTTCAAAGCGCAGTTCCTCAGCATAAAACTCCATTTTTTCGGTCAGTTTCGGGAGGAGAAGATTTTTGTTTTGAATCCATGATATCGCGGTATCCG
>JAGXHZ010000101.1 GCA_024635855.1 Sulfuricurvum sp. | reverse complement strand
TGGCAATGGAGATCGATACGATTTTCGGCTACATTACTCTGGGGATATTTTTCATCGTCATCTTTTTCGTTATCGGGATATTCGCTTTTCTCTCTGTCTATGCGCGCATCCGTCAAATCGGAGTCCTGCGTGCCATCGGGACGACGCCTTCACAGGTGATGGGGATGCTGTTGATCGAAGCGCTGATCCTCGGATTTTTGAGCGTCGGACTCGGTGGTACAGCTGGAGGTTGTGCCAGTTACCATTATGAAAAACACCCCATTGCGTTTGCCTCTTTGGCGGATGTCGATCCCGAGGAGTATGCCAAACAGTACAACATGGTCGCCGAAGCAACTTTACCCACTGAATACAATCCTGTGAAAATTATGCTTGAGATGCTCGTGATGTTGTTGCTGAACCTTCTGACGGTGATTTATCCTATCATGATCATTAACCGATTTACTCCGACCGAAGCGATACGCTATGTTTAGCCACACCGAAATGCTTTATTTTAAAATGGCACTTCTTCATATCGTCCGCCGCAAAGGGCGCGCAGCTTTGATCTCCATTATGATTGCGATATCGCTAATTGGATTGTTGCTGATGGAGGGGATGTACGAGGGGATGATGGTGCAAATTACCCAAAACTCGATTAAAACGGGGAGTGGAACCGTTTCTATTCAGCACAAAGAGTTCCGTTCAGATAACAATATTAAGTATCATATAGCCAGTCCTCAAAAGATCACGGAAGTATTGGACGCTCAAGAAGGGATTCGCAGTTATGTGACTCGTTTAAGTCAGCGCGGTCTTATCGCCACAGCGGGCTATTCGCAGGGGGTCAATGTTACGGGAATCGACTTGGAAGACGAAGCATCGCATGCACAGCTGGAAAATTTTATTATCAAAGGGGAATACCGTTTTGGCAAGCGTCAGCGCGGAGCACTCATCGGCTATCGTTTAGCACGTAAACTCAAGGTCGATATCGGTAAAAAGGTGATTGTCACGATGCAAGATGCCCACAATGAAGTGGTCTCCGTCGCCTTGAAAGTAGAGGGAATACTAAAAACGAACAATATGGCGATTGACAGTAACGGATTGCTGATGGATATCGGCAGGCTACATACTCTCACGGGCATCGTTGGGGCAACGGAGATCGCTGTATTGCTCAATGATCAAGATAACGACGGGATGGTAAAACGCTCCCTTACGTCGAAACTCGATGATACAAATATCACCGTCTATACCTACAAAGAGCTCTATCCCTCTTTGCATGAGGGGGAAGCGATGATGCAGACGTATAGCCGTATCAGTTCCGCGTTTATCTTTATCGTTGCGACGTTGGGTATTTTCGGTGTTGTCCTCGTATCGGTACTGGAGCGGGTGAGGGAGTTTGGAATCATGATGGCAATAGGAACACAGTTTCGCGACATTGCACGCCTCATCATCTACGAATCGCTGGTTATCACGATGAGCGGATATATTGTGGGGGCGCTCATAGGCGGAGCTTTGTTGTGGTATTTCAAGCAGTACGGTCTTGATCTTTCCGGATTGAGTGATGCCTTTGCGATTTTCGGGATGGATTCGAGTATTCATGCGCTTCTTAAGATAGAATATTTTACCAGTGCTTTTTTGAGCGTTTTAGTGGCGACATTGGCGGCGACGATCATCCCGATCCATACCCTCAAAAAGCGTAACCCCATCCAATCCATTAGTGAGACTGTAACATGAATTTTTTAACTGTACACAATGTGAAAAAATTATTTAATGAAGGCTCCCAAAGCCAGAGCAAAGCACTAAACGGAATCGATCTCACCATCGGTAAAGAGGAGTTTATCGTCATCTCCGGTCCCAGCGGAAGCGGTAAGAGTACACTTCTTAATATCATCGGCGGGCTTGATACTCCAAGTGAGGGAACGGTAAAACTGGAGGGAACTGTGATTACGGCACTTGGTGAAAACGATTTGGCGCTGTTTCGTAGAGAGAACATCGGATTTGTCTTTCAGGCGTACAATCTGATTCCTGTTTTGAGCGTAAAAGAGAACATTGAGTATGTGATGCGCCTCATGGGGATGTCACAAAGCGAGTGCGACGCGCGGGTATTGGAGGTGGCACGTGAGCTTGATATTGATGCTTATTTGAACAAACTTCCCGACCATCTCAGCGGCGGACAGCAGCAGCGTGTCGCAGTAGCACGGGCGGTAGCAAGCAAGCCCAAGCTTATCCTCGCCGATTAACCGACGGCAAATCTGGATACGGCAAACGGTGAGAAGTTGATGGAGCTAATGCGACGGTTGAATGAAGAGGAAAAAGTGACTATCATCTTTTCCTCTCACGATCCGATGGTGATTTCAAAAGCGCGCCGTTCGATTGTTTTGCGTGACGGTGAGATTATCGAGGACACTCTACGGTTATGATGAGAGGAGCATTGGTTGCAGTCCTTTTGATGTTAAGCGTAAATGCCGCAGAATATGAGACGACATTTGAAAACAGCAACTTTACCCTCTCTTCGCCGCTTAATGGCACGGGCAATCAGGAACTTTATAATATCAACCGATTTCGTCTAACAGAAAATCTCCGTGAAGGCAATTGGTTTGCATCGGCAATCGGTGACATCAAAAATATTTTGGGATACGATATGATCAACAGTATCTCTTATAAATCAGCAAGCATGATCCGATCCGACACCCCTTTCTCTACCCAAAGCGGTACCTATGATTACCATGAGGGACAGATGTACGCCCAGCTTTACCGCCTTTATGGAGGATATACCGATGAGAAACAGCGCGTATCTATCGGTCTGCAAAAGGTGAGTATGGGGGTAGGGCGTATTTGGAATCCCACCGATTTGTTTAATCCGAAAAATCCCCTCGCCCTCGAACCCGATGAAATGTACGGGGTATTCGCACTGGCTTATTCTTATTCTCCCAGCAGTCTGAGTCAAATTACCGCCGTCGCTGCCCAAAGAGCCGACAAGAGTTTCAAATATGCCGGACGGATAAAAGGGTATCTTGGATTTGCCGATGCGGCACTCGATATCGTCAGTGCGGACGATGTAACAATGATCGGCTATGAACTCGAAGGGGAACTGTTGCACACGGGGATCGAACTTCGATCAGAGGGGGGATGGTTTGATGATAAACTGCTCCATAAAAAGTTCTTTCAGGGATTAATCGGTGCCGATTATGCGTTTGAAAACTCTTTGATGCTCATCGGAGAGTGGTTGCATACGTCACGAACCTTTGCTAGCGAACTGCAACTGCCATCCGGTGCCTCGAGTAATCTGGTACGTGCGGGTGATTATCTCGGTCTAAGCTGCGGATATCAGTTTGATCCGCTTCTTTATGGGACGCTCTCAACCATCGTGAGTGCAGATGATCGAAGTTTTTATGCAGGACCTGACTTGCGTTATTCGTTGGATGATGATATGACTTTGGGGATTGGAGCGATGTTCTACGGCGGAAAAAACGACAGCGAATTTGGTCCATTGGGACAGACGTACTATTTGAATTTCAAAGTGACATTTTAACTAAACGAGAGATACGGCATAATACGTTTTTGATAGTACGATAAAGAGTTAGGGAGATGTATCATGGATCAAGAACTCCATTATGTTCAGCAATTTTACAATCAGGCGATTGAGTTTTTAGCCAATTACAGTTTTCAAATCATTGGTGCCATCATCATCGTTGTCATCGGATGGTTTCTCTCAAAGTATATTTTCAATCTATTGTTGAAATTTTTTACTAAGCATGATTTTGATGCGACGTTGAGCCGGTTTGCTGCCAATGGTGTGAGGGTATTGATTTTAGGGGCGATGATTATCGTCGCTATTGGAAAGCTTGGTATCTCAATCGCACCTTTTATTGCCGCTGTGGGTGCGATTTTCTTGACGGCAGGTTTGGCGATACAAGGGAGTGTTGCTAACTTTGCAGCAGGAATTTCTCTGATTATCAGTCGTCCCTTCAAGATTGGGGATACGATTTTGGTGAATAAAATCTATGGGGAAGTTGAAGAGATAAAACTCGCCTATACAACCCTTCGAACCGAGGATGAAGAGCTCATAACCGTACCCAATAAAAACATGATTGGAGAGGTACTTGTCAATTCGTTTAAATATCGGATTGTTGAGACCCGCGTTGGTATTTCCTATGATGATGACATCGAAAAGGCAATTGAAATTATCCGAAATGTCATCGATAATTTTGACAATGTTTCCAATGAGAATAAGTCCATTATCGGGATAGAAAAATTTGGAGATAATGCAGTTGAAATCGGGATGCGATACTGGATTCCGACGAGAAGTTTTTTTAAAGTGCAGTACGCCGTTAATCTGGCAGTGTACAAAGCACTGGGCGATGCCAAGCTAACCATTCCCTATCCCCAACGAGAAGTACGTATTTACGAACAAAAAATGGCTTAAAGATAAGCTGTAAATTACTTGCTGCGTGAGAGAAGTATACCGCTTGCGACAATCAACAAAGCGCCTGCAATAACCATCGGGGTTGGCAATACATCGCCTAATAATATTCCAAAAAGTGAAGCAAACAGCACCACACTGTAGCTGATGGTGCTCACTAATCCTGCTTTCGCATAAAAATACGCTCTCGTCATATACAGCTGTCCAAATGCCGCCGCTCCTCCCATTAACACTATCCATAACCAATCTATACCACTAGGGATGACAAATGGACTAAGGATAAAGGCAAAAAGTTTTGATGTAAAAAATTCTGCATAGATCATAAGCCCTAATGGGATGATGACCCCAAAGAACATAAAAGACAGTACAACCGTACGTTCGTCATAATAGGCTTTAAGACTTCTCACACTGGTATAGGCAAGTGCGGATAAAAATCCTGTCAATAATCCCATAATATGTAAATAATCAATATGAAACCCACTCAATAATGTTACCCCTGTAAATCCGATAATAATAGCGAATACGGCACGAAGTCTCAGTTTTTCACCAAGTAAAATGAATGCGAGAATGGCAGTAAAAATGGGTTCAGTTTTGGCATATACGATGGCATTTGAGAGGGATGTAGCACTGATGGTATAGAAAAATGTCAGCAGAGCGATCGTTCCGATAATCCCTCGAAAGATCAGAGTATAGGGACGACCCCCGACATTATGGATTGGTTTGCGCACAATAAAAACCACTATTACAAGCAAACCTATCGCATTGCGCCAAAACGTTACCTCAACGGGACCCATGTGCGCTGAGAGGAGTTTGGCAAAGAGCATGGTAAGGGCAAACAAAAAAGAAGCGGCAAGCATAAGCAAGATACCGCGATGAGTGTTGGTGAGGGGAGTATTTAGAAAAATCATAGATGGAATTGTATCACGATGTTTTCTTGTGAGCGTTGAAGTAATACTCTCCTTGCACGAATCTTGCATATACCTCGGTAATTCACTCCCTAGGAGTTTTCCATGGTCAGCCGCGCAAAAATAAAAGAACTTATGAACGAGAGCGCCTGCTCTCACAGTAAAGACAAAAAACCGGGAGAGGGATGTGATAAGCCCAAACCGGGACTTGCCGCAGGGGGATGCGCTTTTGATGGTGCTCAAATCTCCCTTTTCCCCTATGCTGATGCGGTACATCTCGTCCACGGTCCTCAGACGTGCTTGGGTGCATCATGGGAGACCCGTGAGACAAAAACGTCGTACACGGGGCGTGATCATACACAAATGGGCTTTACGACCGGAATAACGACGAATGATGTCATTTTTGGCGGTGACAAAAGGCTTGCTAGTTCGATAGATTATGTAATGGAAAACTATAAACCCGAAGCGATTTTCGTTTATTCCACCTGTGTGACGGCACTTGTCGGGGATGACATCGATATGACGTGCAAATTGGGAAGTGAAAAGTATGGCGTACCCATTGTTCCCGTTCATGCCGCAGGATTTGTGGGGAGCAAGAACCTAGGATCACGCCTTGCAGGTGAAGCGGTACTGGAACATCTTATCGGCACCAAAGAACCTGAGTTTACCACTCCCTACGATATTAATCTCATCGGGGATTACAATGTCACGGGAGATATGTGGCAATATCTCCCTATATTCGAAAAGATTGGACTACGAGTTCTTAGTTCCATGAGCGGTGATGGACGAGTAGGGGACATACGCACCGCCCATCGGGCAAAACTCAATGTCATCGTGTGTGCCAAATCCCTCATTACCCTCACACGCAAGATGCAAGAGCAGTACGCAATTCCCTGGATTTCGGTCTCGTTTTACGGCAAACGCGATACGACTTTTGCGATACGTGAGATTGTCACCGCACTTGGATGTCCTGAACTCATGGCACGTGCTGAAGTGGTCATCGCCGAAGCAGAAGCAGAACTGGAAACGGCGCTTATACCTTATCGCGAAATGTTCGCAGGGAAAAAAGCGGTACTCAACACGGGTGGAAACAAAGCGTGGTCGATTGCGTCAGGTTTGCAAGATTTGGGGATCGAAGTGGTCGCAACCAGTGTCGCCAAATCAACGCAGGATGACATCGACAAAGCGCGGGAATATTTGGGTGAAAACGGAGTCCTTATGACCAAACCGGCTTCCGAGCAGGGAAAAATCATCGATTCAACGGGTGCGCACATCCTCCTAGCAGGTGGTCGAAGCCTCTACACCGCGATCAAGAAAAAAATCTCATTTATCGACGTCAATCAGGAGAAAAAAACAAGCTACGGCGGATACGGTGGATTGCTAAACCTCGCGGAAGATTTAAAATACGCCTTTAAAAATCCCGTGTTCGCCAATGTTGGTAAACCTGCTCCATGGGACGTATAATCATATAATATAAAGCTAATGAGATAAAGGCTTATTTTTAATTTTTTTGCTTTGTAAGATTATAGGACAGTTGTACTGAACTAGGCTCATTCTCTTTAGTGCGTTCTTTAAAATAAGAATTTCATCTTATACTTGACGCTTTATACAGTTATAGTGATTCTTTATTTGGAAATATTGATTATTTAAACTTTGGATTGATATTGTTTTGGCTAGAATAATGACTACTTATAGCTAAGCGGTGGAATCGATAATGGCACTCTCAGAATCAGATACTCGTTCAAAACTCATTGACCCAAGAATCAAAGAGAGTGAATGGAATGAATCCCATATCGTTAGGGAACATTACTTCACTGACGGTAGAAAACTAATCGGGAACAAAAGAGGTAAGCAATATTTTGTTGATTACCTTCTCGTGTATAAAAATACCAATTTAGCAATCATAGAAGCCAAAGCCGAAAACAAAGACCCCTTAGATGGATTACAACAATCTATCAACTACGCCGAAAAACTCCGTATCGATTACGTTTACACTACCAATGGACATAAAATCTATGAACACTCGCTAAGAGAAGGCAAGGGTCAATGGGTAGAGTCTTATCCAACTCCTCATGAATTATTCGAGAGAAAATACGGTAAAACTGAATCCAAAAAAGAATCCATTATCACACAGCCTTTTCATTTCGAAGGAAGTAGAAAACCTCGTTTCTATCAACAAATCGCTGTTCAAAAAACAATCGAAGCAATCGTGAATGGTGATGATAGAATCTTATTGACATTAGCAACAGGCACAGGTAAAACCTATATTGCTTTTCAAATAGTTTATAGATTATTCCAATCAAAATGGAATATAAATGGAACCGATAGAAGACCAAAGATACTCATATTAGCAGATAGAAATGTTTTAAAGAAGCAAGCACTTAATGAATTCAACTCATTGGAAAAAGATTGTGTTGATATCGACGGAAAAGAAATTCGAAGAAGAAATGGAAAAGTTCCAACAAATGCGAATGTGTTTTTCGCCATTTATCAATCCATCGCTGAGAATAAAAACAGAGTCATTGAAGTATCCGAAGAAGATAGTGAAGATGATGTCAAAGGATATTATCAACAATATCCATCAAACTTTTTCGATTTGATAATCATTGATGAGTGTCACAGAGGAAGTGCGAATGATGAGAGCAGTTGGAGAGAGATACTAAACCATTTCAAATCAGCCGTTCACTTAGGATTAACAGCAACACCAAAGAGAGATGATAACGGTGACACCTATAAATACTTCGGTGACCCTATCTATGAATACTCACTAAAAGATGGAATCAATGATGGATTCTTGACACCATACAAAGTGAAAAGAATTCAAACCAATATCGATGAATACAAATTTGACCCTAACGATATCATTACAGGTGAGTTGGGCAAACAAATTGTTAAATTAGAAGAGTTCGAAAAACAAATTGTCATTCCTAAACGAACCGAACTGATAGCAAAAACAATTTTAGAGAATATGAATCCAATGGATAAAACAATCGTATTCTGTGTCAATCAACAACACGCTTCCGATATGAAGATAGCGATAGACAAATTCAAAACAATCAAAGACAATAACTACTGCGTAAGAGTGACATCCGATGAAGGAGATATCGGTAGGAACTTCTTAGAGATGTTTCAAAACAACGATAGAGACATTCCAACCATTCTTACATCATCAAAAATGTTAACAACAGGTGTTGATGCCAAAAATGTGAGAAATGTTGTATTAACAGCTCCAATCAAATCAATGACTGAATTCAAACAAATCATCGGAAGAGGAACGAGAGTTTATGAAGGTAAAGACTTTTTTACCATCATCGATTTTGTAGGAGCAACCAATCTGTTCTATGACCCAAAATGGGATGGTGAAGATCAACCGATAGAGCCAAAAGAGATCCCGAATCAAGTTCGGGATGACGAAGAGATGCAAAAACGAGATGATAGCGACCGACATTCCGTGCTTGACACGGAATCCACAGATCATCAAAATTACAAAGAAAAAGTCACCATCGACATCAGAGGAAAAAAACTCAAAATTATCAACATCGAAACAACCTATGTCGGTGAAGATGGTATCCCACTAAAAACAGAAGACTATTTGGAATTACTCATTGGTGTATTAGGCAAATTCTACAATGATGAAAATGGGTTAAGAGAGATATGGAGCAATCCGAAAAATCGTAAAGATTTGCTCAATAAACTAAAAGAGATGAATATCGATGAATCCCAATTAGATGACTTAAAACAGATATTTGAAGCACAAGATAGTGACATCTATGACGTATTAGCCCACCTATCATTCAATATGGATATCAAAAGCCGTAATGAAAGAGTTATAGCGGTTGAGAACTCTGATTTTGTAGAGAAATATCACAATGAAAAAGCAAAACAATTCATCGAATTCATATTGGATAGATACCGTAAAGATGGTGTAAAAGAATTGGATGATGATAAGTTAGGAAAATTGGTAGATTTAAGTGGATTAGGAACGATCAGAGAGGTTGCGTCGAACTTTGGTGGGATACCTCAGATGGGGAATGAGTATTTAGAATTGCAAAAAGAGATTTATAAATGAAATCACAAAAAATTGGTGACAAACTAACATATAAAATCAAATCAGATAATCCAATCAGCGTATATGAATTAACAAAAAGTCTTAATTCATTGGCAGATGAAATCAAAAGTTCTACACCAATTCATAATACAGATGTTATGATTAGTGAAGTTAGAAAAGGCAGTTATGAATTTGATTTTATTCAAATGATTGCCGCACCATTACTTCCAATTTTTATGGAAGCTAATCACACAGAAGAAGTTATAAAACACTTTCTATCATTAAAAAAATTTTTTAGTAAAGAAGAATCAAAAGATGAAAGCACCAACATATCAATAGATAACGCACAAAATTTTCAAAATATCATAAAACCAATAACCAATAATACCTACAATAACTGCACAATAGTTATTGGTACAGATGAAAATAAATCACTTACAATAAATTCAAATGAGGCAGAAATTATTGAAAGAAAAACAGAACGATTTATAAGCGAGAAAAAAGCTGAGAAAAAGATTCTTTCAGAAGAATTAATTAATAATTTTGAAGATAGATTGATTAGATTCGTGCAAACGAGGGCAGACAATAAGGATAAGGGAAATAAATCAGTTTGTGAGTATATATCAACTGATGAAATAATTACAAAATTTGCGAATGAAGAAATTAAGAAAATTATATTAGATAGTCCATATCATTATGGATTCGTTGTTGATTTAGAAGTTCAATATAACAATAAAATTCCGAAACTGTATAAAGTTTTGGAAATAAAAGAAAAAATAGATTTATCGGAGTAGCTTTGGAATCAAAAATAAACCGAATAACAGACATACTTCGTCGTGATGACGGTATTAGCGGTGCGATGCACTATACAGAACAAATCAGTTGGGTGCTTTTTCTCAAATTTCTCAATGATTTGGAAGACTCAAAAGCCGATGAAGCATTATTGATTCGTAAAGAATACACCTATATTTTGGATGAGCAATTCAAATGGAGCAATTGGGCGGTTCCGAAGGTCAATGGGAAAATTGATCTTATCAATGCTGCAAGCGGAAGCGACCTTTTGGATTTCGTCAATAAAGAGTTATTCCCGTATCTCAAAGGGTTCAAAAATATCACCGAAGACCCAAAATCGATCAAATACAAAATCGGTGCAATATTCGAATTTTTAGATAATCGTATCGCCAACGGTCACACCCTGCGCGAGGTTTTGGATGTCATCGACGAATTGGATTTCCATAATCAGTCGGATTTGTTTCAACTCTCATTGATTTACGAAAAATTGCTCAAAGATATGGGAAGTGATGGTGGAAATAGTGGGGAATTTTATACACCACGTCCACTTATCAAAGTAATGACCGATGTGGTTAATCCACAAATTGGGCAAACGATCTATGACCCTGCTGTTGGTAGCTGTGGATTCCTTATTGAAGCCTATAATCATATTCGATATATCGATGCGAAAGAGAATAAGCAACGAGATATATCTGTAAATCAATTAAAGTTTTTGAGCGAAGATACATTTTTTGGAAATGAGAAAACACCATTGTCCTATGTCATGGGTGTCATGAATATGATTCTACATGGTATCGAATCCCCGAATATCTCTAAGACCAATACCCTCACAAAAGACATTCGAGGGTTAGAAGAAAAAGATCGTTACGATATTATTCTAGCAAATCCTCCATTTGGCGGAAAAGAAAAAGAGCAAATCCAACAAAATTTCCCTATCAAGTCCAATGCTACAGAGTTACTATTTCTCCAACATATGATGAACAGTTTGAAGTTAAATGGACGATGCGGAGTCGTTATCCCTGAGGGTGTTTTGTTTCAAACCAATAATGCGTTCCAAGCGGTCAAAAAAGAGCTATTAGAGCGATTTAATGTTCACACGATACTTAGTTTGCCATCAGGGGTATTTTTGCCGTACAGTGGCGTTAAAACGAATGTCATCTTTTTCGACAGAAACGGCTCGACCTCGGAGATATTTTATTACGAACTCAACCCCTCATCGAAATTAACGAAGAATAAACCCATCAACAATGACCACTTCAAAGAGTTTTTAGCCGTATGGAAAGAGAGAACCGCAACGGAGAATAGTTGGAGTGTAAAAATCAGCGACATAAAAGATTTTGATATATCTGCCAAAAATCCCAATAAAAACGAAGCCATCGACCATAAATCACCGATAGAGTTGGTGGAAAATATTAAATTGAATACGGCTGAAATCAATGATTTGATGAATGAGATTGAAGAGATTTTGATTGGGAAAGAGTTAAATGAAACAATTTAATGAATGGAATGAGGTCAAAAAAGAAACTGAGCATATAGCTGAAAAAGTCTTCTTTAAAGAAAGAGATATTTTTTGGACTAGGATTGGTGAAAACATAGGCTTTGAGCAAAACGGCAAAGGAAATGAGTTTCAACGCTGTCTCTTATACACATCTCC
>JAGXHZ010000100.1 GCA_024635855.1 Sulfuricurvum sp. | reverse complement strand
TATCAGAGGCGATAAAGTACCGCTTTCGGACAACGATCAGTTATGAGCAAATCCGATGTTTTGTCAAAGCACGCAAGGGGGTGGTCAAATGAAACGTTTATTTGAGATGAAGCCCACTGTTTTTGCGGTGGATATTAGTTCAAACAGCAATGAAGTTGGCTTCTATTTCAATAGAAGATGCTGCGCAAAAGAGATCCATGAAATATTGATGATCTCTGAAATATTCATCGGATTTGTGCAAAACCGATTAGTTTTGGGAAAAGAGTATCGCGTAGGACAGATGTGTTTTTCGTTTCGTTTGGACGAAACGGCATTATTAGATGTCTTCGTGTGGGATGAAACGTATAGCTTTGATAAGCTGGAGTGCAACTATATCGCTTCTTCGCTCAAAAAACTTCTTTCGGAGGTCAAGTTCTCAAAGTATTCAGAGCTTGTCGATGTTTTTGAAGATGATGAATATGGGCCTATCTCTTATGGCTACTATTGATAAAGGGGTGAATGATGAAAAAAGATATTATCACTCTGGAAGATCGAATTATCCAGTTAGAGCGTCAACTCGACGAAGTTATCAATTTTTTGCATAATGCACTCAAGATGCGTAAGCAGATTGATTTGGGTATTGATGATGAGAACATCGATCGGCTGTTACCATGACTACATGCTATAATAATTCGTTGCTTGTGGGTCTCAAGGAGACCAATGTGAATATTCGAAATATCAGTGGTATGCTCTACGTCGATTATTATGTCGATGGACTGAGGATGCGTCGTAGTACAAAATTACCCGATTCAAAAGAGAACCGGAAGTTCATTGAAAAAAATATAATACCAAAGATGCAGGCAAAGATTTTGCTTGGTGAGTATGGACAAAGCAAAGTTCATAGGCTGAGCTACTATCGCGATCGCTATTTGGATGAAAAGAAAGATTTAATTACAGTTAAGGTGAAAAAAAATCGTGCAAGTGTGATTATGGATTTTTTTAAAGATATACCGGTTGATCGAATTAAAAGGGGTGATGTAAAGCGCTTTTTGAAGTCATTAACGTGTGGAAATATAACCAAAAAAGAGTATCTTACTGACCTTCGGGGAATCATCAACGTTGCGTTTGACGATGAAGTGATTGATCGAAATCCATGCGTTGGAATCAAGATCGGCAAGATCGAATCACCGGAGATTGATCCTTTTAATCCAGATGAGATTAAGCTAATATTGGACGGATGCGATGACCCAGTTTTTAGGAACTATTTGGGAGTTGCGTTTCATATGGGGATGCGTTCGGGAGAGATAATCGGTCTTATGCATTCAGATATTTCAAGGGATACGATCCATATCCGCCGTTCTATCTCAAGGGGTCGTATAGGGTCGCCGAAGACGAAAGAAAGCAAGAGGGAGATCCCGATTCTTGAATCGGCTCGACCCTACATAGTTGACCAAATGAAGCATAGCAAATCCTTATACCTCTTTCACCGAGAGGAACAATATCTCTATGATATAGGAAGCTTTCGTGATCCTTGGGTCAACCTATTGAAAAAAATAGAGGTTCGTTATCGCAAACTATACAATACGCGCCACAGTTTTATCAGTGCGATGCTGAATAGCGGTAAGTCTCCGGTGTTGGATATCGCAAAATATGTCGGTAATTCGCCAAAGATTATCTTTAAGAACTATGCGGGATGGGTCAAAGCTGAAAGGGTGAAAATTGATACGTCGATTGACCTCTATGGGCATGATTCGGGCATAGTGAATAAAAACAGCATTTTTGAACTGAAAGTAAAAAGTAGTTAAAAGTCCGCAGGTAAGGGGTTAAACGATGGTGGACCCTAGCGGGATCGAACCGCTGACCTCGTCGCTGCCAGCGACGCGCTCTCCCAGCTGAGCTAAGGGCCCAAAAGAGTTCTTTTGGATGGGAGTGTAATTATAGACACTCACTCCTTAATATTTGTTTGAAAGTGTGTTTAAAGTTTTGCACACCAATGTCGATATACTATTTCATAATTATAAGTAAAAAGGTATAGAGAGAATGAAAAAATTAGTATTTTTAATGATGATGGGGATGATGAGTTTTGTATGGGGTTCCCAAGAGGTGACGGTTCAGGTTATCAGCGCTGTGTATGAAAAATCGATAACACGTGAATTTGATGCAAAGTTGAAAAAAACGGGGCTTGATATCCATAAAAAAGTTGAAAATGGTCGTTATGTAGTAACTTTGGGAGCTTATCCTGCTGAAAAAAGTGCGCAACCTGCTCTAAAAAAAGCACGTCATGTCGTCGCCAAGGATGCCTTTGTCCGTCTCGTAAATCGTGACCATACTGCAACGGCTGTACAGCCCGTTGTCCATGCAAATGTCCAAGAGCATCCAGCGGTTGTCGCGGTTACGGAAACGCCAAAAGCGGTTGAAGCACCTAAATATACAGCATCCTCTCCTGCCATTGTTCATGAGATTAAACAATCTCCTGTTGCAGTAAAACTCTCAGAATGCGATAAAAAAGAGTTACGAAAAGACGCTTTTAGCGAGGCGATCAACTACTATAGAACATCGCCTTATCATCGGTTTGAACCGATTGGACTTCGTCAATAGCGCTTGATATTTAGCTTTTCGAAGCGCTAAGCATATCGTAAAGACAATCCAGATTTATTCGATTGATCTTCTTTGCTTCCAGATGAAGGGACTCCAGCAGTTCCGTCGGATTTTCTCCATTTACAGGATAGCAAACGGCAGCAGAGGGGATATTATAAGCAAATACCTCATCAAACATCCGCTTAACGATTCCCGTCCCATAACGATCCGTATACGGCATAACAAAAAAGTAATACTGCTCATAGTGAACAATCGAATCTGACGTTCGAAGCAATGTGAGAAGATTATCATCGATCACATCTTGTGCAACTCCGGTGAAATCACAAAACAGTATGGTAAAACTCTCCGATCTGTTTTCATCCAATCGGCTTGCAATTCCTATATTTAGATCAATCAATGCCATAAAATTAGCAAACGAAAAAGTAACCCCAGCCATAGCTCACATCCTCTTTTAAATCATCTTAAAAGCAGTATAGCATAAAGGATAGCGAGGTGTTATCCTAAAGCGGTAAATCTATAAAATATGCCAGTCCGTAATAAACACTGTAGATGCCATAAACGGCAATAGCCAGTGCGGCGATTCGATTCATGCTTTGACGAAAAGCGATTTCGCGCATAAAATTAACCGATTGACCAAGCGCCAGCAGGGTAGGAACAGTAGCAAGCCCAAACGCTGCCATAATCAACCCTCCATCGACAATCGAAGCAGATGATGCTGCTTTTGCGGCAAAGAAAAAGACAAAACCGCACGGGAAAAATCCATTCATCATTCCAAGGGCAAAAAAGCTTCGGATGCTTTTACTTTTAATAAGACGTGAAAAAAGAATTTTAAAAAGTTTGAAGTTCGAAAAAGAGTGCTCTAACGCATGAAGAAGTTTTGAAAGACCAAGCATCGAGAGTGCCGTGATAATCATCAATACACCGGCAAGGATAAACAACGTCCCGTGCATCTCCATCGTCACCGTAAAAAGTGAACCAAGTGAGCCAAAAAGCATCCCCAGCATAACATACGAGCTAACACGCCCCACATTGTAAGCACTGTGCCGAATAAGCTGTGCCGTACGGCTCATGGTAGCATCGATTTTGGTAGAGCTGTACGCGACAATAAATCCTCCGCACATCCCGATACAGTGACCGAAACTTCCCGCAAATGCAATCGATATTATCACCCACCAATCTATTGAACTCATTATTATCCTTAACACTTTTTTAACACTAGTATGCAACAATAGCATGAAATTACTAAAAGGAAAAAAATGAAAAAAGTTCTACTCGCCGTAATAGCCCTAGCATCCATCGCAAGTGCAGATCAGCTGACAAGCCTCAAAATCGAAGGGATGATGTGTCCTGCCTGCGTTAAAAACATTAAAGGTACACTAAATGAAGTAAAAGGGGTAAGTGAAACAACCGTTTACCTCAAAGAAGGAAAAGCAGACGTTAAAAGTGCCGATGGCGTAAAACCGGAAGCAATGTGCGACGCGGTCAAAAAAGCAGGTTATGGCTGTAAAGTTTCTAAATAAAGTACTTCTGTGCATCCTTACGGCTCATATCACTAACGGTTGTTAGTGGTACGCTTCCGAAATCCAACGTTTGTTCCCCCGTAAAATCAGGTTTGCAGTACGCCAAAACAAACTTTGCCGCTAATAACTTATCTGCTTCACTTGCCGTTTTAGAAATAAGGCAATGGGGACCAAACAGCTCGGTGTTAATATGAATGTATTTTGGATTCTCAAGTTCTTCAAGCTTCGTATTTTCTTCTTCGTTGCGTCCGATGATAAATTTTGCCCCATCAGGAAGACGAAGCTGTCGCCCGTATTTAAGGGTGGGAATATCTGCTTTGATAAAAGTATCTTCATGTGCAAGAACATCACGAATTTTACGTGAAAAATGCTCATCGGTAAGCAAACACCCACCGCCTGGCTTTTCATAATCTTTAAGTCCAAACTGCGCTACGAGTTCCATTTGACGATCACGGGCACGTCCGACAATGTTTTCGAGTTTTTCACGATCTACCCATCCCTCAAGTTCCGGTATTGTTGGTTCGAGTAATTTAGCACTAAGGGGGCGCAACAGCAGTCCTTCACAATCACTAAGCTTGAGAACGATTTGAAGCGATTCACCATTTTGGCTCATCGGACGTTGACCGAGAACTTCACCGCTAATGAGAAAACTCGCTCCCTCAGCTTCCATAATTCGCTTAGCAACCTCAAACATCTTGGCGTGACAATCAATACACGGGTTAAAATTCTTTCCATAGCCGTGCTTTGGTGTAAAAAGTACTTTTTCCAAATATTCGTCTTGAATATCGATAATTCGAAGCTGCGCGCCCACTTGGTCACACATATTTTGCATGTGCGCAAGACGATCTTTGGTAGAACCAAATCCGGTACTGATATTGCAGGCGATGACTTCGATTCCTTGATCGATAATAAGTTTCATGGCTAGAGTCGAGTCGAGTCCGCCGCTGAAGAGGGCTATTGCTTTCATTTAGTTAAAATTCCTTTGTAATTTTATACACCATCGGAATGCATCCCGATGTCTACGCTAACGCGTGGTTTACTTCAGCAGTAAGCTCAAAATCGCTTACGATTTTTAAAATCTGCTAGAATCAAGTTAGTGGTACAAGTTCGCCTTTTTTGAGCCGTCCGATTTTATCCCGCATCTGACGTATACTGTACGATTTTTGATCGAATGATATCGAATTTTCGCTGGCAATCTTTTTGAGTTCTCGGCTGTAATGATTCGTTAAGAACGTAATAAGTTCTGCACGAATCCCATCGTCTCCCTCGAAAACACGAATTCTATCATCCATCAGCAGTGAATTCAATCTTGGATCATCCTCACCGTTAATCGCAGCTGCAAGCTCACTCCCGTGATATTGCAAGAGAGAAGGATCAATAAAATCAAGAAGCGAATCAATAATATTGGGACGCTCCAACAGAGTTTTAACAAGACTTAGTTCCCAAATATCGTGATGCGAAAAGTTCATAGGTTGCGTGGTCGTTGAGGGCTGACTTAGTCGTACCTGTGAAGGAGAGATACCCAGCCTAGAAGCAACAAATGCTCTATACTCCTCTTGCATTAAAGGTGACAGGGTTTTGAGATAGGCAATGCTCTCATGCATGGCACTCTCTTTTGCTCTTGGATCGCTTAGATTATAGGTTGCAATCATCTCCGTAATGACAAATTCGATAAACGGTATCGGTCGGTGTAAAAGGGTATTCAGCTCTTCAATCCGCCCATCGCGCACCATATCCGCAGGGTCCAATCCCCCCTCAAACAGGATCACGCCGCCATCAAATCCGCCGCCGCTTAAAAGTTTGGATGCTTTGAGCGCCGCTGCACGTCCCGCTTTGTCTCCATCGTAGGCGACTAGAACACGGGGTTCACCTTTTCGCAATGTCGGTAGATGGTCTGCCGTAAGAGCTGTTCCCAAGGTTGCTACCGCGTGAGTAAACCCCGCTTGATGCAGCATGACAACGTCCAAATACCCCTCGGTAATAATGATCTCTTTATGTTTATAGACGCTCTCACGTGCGAGATGATACGCGTAGAGGAGACGTGATTTGTTAAAAAGTGCGCTTTGCGAGGAGTTGACGTATTTGGCTTGATGCCCAGTGATGGTACGCCCGCCGAAACCTACAATCGCACCACCGGATGCATGAATCGGGAACGTAATGCGTTCAATAAAACGAGCAAAAAGCCTTCCGTCATCCCCTTTGCCAATCGCTCCTTGTTCAAGAGCATCAGGGACACTGAGGTGATGCTGTTCCAGAAAACGCAGCGTCTCAGGAGAGGTGGGAGCATACCCGATACCAAATTTCTCGATACTGGAAGCAAATACCCCCCGTTCATGAAGATAGGAGGAGGCAGTACGGTGATCACCCAAAAGCTTTTGATACCATCCACTGAGGGTTTCCAACAGATTTGAGCGTTCTTTTCGCTCTTTGTTGTCCGTATAATGGAGGGTAAAATTAACCGAAGATGCCAGTTTTTCAATCGCTTCAGGATAATTGAGCTTTTCGTATTCCATCACAAAATTAATCGAGTCTCCCCCTGCGCCGCATCCAAAACAATGGTATTTTTGACGTGCAGGATTGATGGTAAAACTGGGGGATTTTTCATCGTGAAACGGACAAGGTGCTTTGAAATTAGCCCCTGCTCGCTTGAGCTCGATGTACGAGCCGACGACATCGACAATGTCAAGACGGGCTTTGAGAGCCTCGATGGAATCTTGGGTTATCATAAGCGAATTTTAGCTAAATGCAACTAAAGTTATGGTACCATTCCAATTCGAAAATTTTAAATAGAAAGTGGGTGATGTGAATGCCTGGAATTATCTTACGCCAAGATGATAACTTTGACGCTGCTTACCGACGCTTCAAGAAACAAACAGATCGTAATCTTGTTGTTACTGAAGCTCGTGCGCGCCGTAACCATATAACGGAAACGGAAAAACGCAAACAGTTCAAAATCAGCGCTCGCAAGAAGATGTTAAAACGTCTCTATATGATGCGACGTTACGAATCTCGCCTGTAATCCCAAAGCGCCCTGCGCTTTGGCTTACGCCTTTAAACTCCTCCTCAATTTTTACTCTGTAACTAAACCTTTACTAACCCTATGATAAACTTCGTGTAATAATTTCTGCACAAGGCTATATCAATGCTCTTTAGCGCACCCCTTAAAAATAATTCCAAAAAAATCATGTTGTTGGGTTCAGGCGAACTCGGGAAAGAAGTTGCTATTGAGGCACAACGTTTAGGGATTGAAGTAGTCGCAGTGGATCGCTATAAACATGCTCCTGCACACCTTGTTGCGAATCGCTCGTATGTTATTAACATGCAAGATAAAGTAGCGGTATTAAAACTTATACGAAAAGAAAAGCCCGATTATATTCTCCCTGAAATCGAAGCAATCAGCATCGATGCCCTTTTCGATGCGGAAGCGGAAGGGTTTTGTGTCATCCCTAACGCCGAAGCGGTCAGTAAAACCATGAATCGTAAGAACATTCGCCGTTTCGCGAGTGAAGAACTGGGGCTTCAAACAAGCCGTTATCATTTTGTGAGTAACTACGAAGATATGTGTACGGCAGCGGAAGATGTAGGATTTCCGTGTGTTATTAAACCAGTTATGAGTTCTTCTGGACATGGGCAAAGTATCGCTCGAAGTCCTTTTGATTTAGAAAACTCATGGGAAATCGCCAAAGAGGCACGCGGAGATGCGAGTGAACTGATTGTCGAAGAGTTTGTCCATTTTGATTATGAGATCACCTTACTCACAGCACGCAACGGGACTGAGACAATATTTTGTGAACCTATCGGGCACATCCAAAAAGATGGCGACTATATTTTCAGCTGGCAGCCGATGGAAATGTCCAAAAAAGCACTCAAACGCTCAAAACAAATTGCGCAAGCCATCACCGATGGATTAGGCGGTCGCGGATTGTTTGGCGTTGAGTTATTTGTAAAAGGGGATGAGGTCTATTTTAGTGAAGTAAGTCCTCGTCCGCATGATACAGGATTGGTGACATTGATTACACAAAGCCAAAGTGAATTTGCTCTACACGTTCGCGCAGTATTAGGACTTCCTCTTGGATTTACCTTTTATGGAGACGGGGCAAGTGCAGCTTTTAAATCTGAAGTTGAATCCCATGATCCTGTTATTGACGTAGATGATTCTCTCTTTAGCGCTAACAGTTTTGTGCGTGTGTTTGGCAAGCCTGAATCTCATGTAGGACGACGTATGGCGGTTGTTCTCGTCTTTGATAAAGTCAAAAAAGCCCTCAAAAAAGCAGAAAAAATGATTAAAAAGATTAAAGACGTATGAAAATAGTATTACTCGATACCCTAACGTACGGTGATACATCGTTAGAGGCTTTTAATGGTTTGGGTGAAGTAACGTCCTATATGACAACATCAGCGGATGAAACGGTTGAACGAGTGCGTGATGCAGAAGTAATCGTCACGAACAAAGTGGTTATCAATGATGCCGTTATGGAAGCCTCTCCTAATCTCAAACTCATCTGTGTAGCCGCAACAGGGATGAATAATATCGACCATGAAGCAGCCTCACGTCGTGGAATAATCGTCAAAAATGTTGCAGGATACTCAACCGATGCTGTTGTTCAGCATACCTTTTCAATGCTTTTTTATCTGATGGGACACTCACGTTATTACGATGAGTATGTTAAAAGTGGAGAGTGGCAAAAAGAATCCGTATTTACTCATATCGGTCCCTCGTTTAGCGAATTGCGCGGGAAAACGTGGGGAATTATCGGTTTGGGTGAAATCGGACAGAATGTGGCAAATATTGCTCGTGCATTTGGAGCTAACGTCTGTTATTACTCTACTTCGGGGAAAAATGAAAACAGTGAGTTTGAAAAAACAACTCTCAGCCGTTTGATCGAAAACAGTGACGTTATCTCCATTCACGCGCCGTTGAATCCTTCGACGGAAAGTCTCATCTCCCACTCCGAACTGTTACAGATGAAAGACGGTGCGGTACTGCTCAATCTCGGTCGCGGCGGAATCGTCGATGAGGATGCTCTATCGGTTATCATCGATGTCAAACCGATTTATGTCGGTTTGGATGTGTTAGTCAAAGAACCTATGAAAACGCCTCATTCATTGTTAAAAGTCAAGCATCCCGAAAGACTTTATATAACTCCTCATATCGCGTGGACATCCGTGGAAGCACGTGAGCGACTCATCGCGACAACGGTTGAGAACATTAAAACATTCATATCCGTTCGCCCTGAGCCTGTCGAAGGGTAATTGTGGTTCGACAAGCTCACCACGAACGGTTTTAGTAAAATAACCGCAGAAGCGTCGGTAAAATAAGCGCTATCCCCAAAAATAACACCGACGTAACAAATACCTGCACTGTCACCGTACGAGGTGAACAGTTATACAGCGAGGCGAGATTGACATTCGCCACCGCCAGCGGAACAATCAGCTCCAAGAACAAAATCCCCTTTACCATAGGCGACATCTCCACCATTCCCAACACAGCAAACGCGATTACGGGTATCAAAATAAACTTTGTCCCATTCACCCATGCAGTAAGACGCAGATTAATCTGTGTCAGTTTTATCCCATACAAATAAATCCCGAACAAAACAAGCTGCATCGTCATCGACGCATATGCTCCCATCATCAGTGTTTTATCCACCGCAGCACTGGGATGGTATCCTCCTAAATTTAAAGCAATAGCAATCATCGCTGCCCAAAGCACAGGAATCTTGAGAATATTCATCAGCGACTCACGAATACTAAACTCTCCGCGTGAGTAGTAAAAAACTCCGATGGTATAGACGACAAAAACGTTGACGAGATTAATGAGAGTGAGATAAGGGACACTTACTTCCCCAAAAAGTGCGATCCCCAATGGAATCCCTAAATTTCCGGTATTACCAATAAGTGCCGCAACCGTAGCGATGGACCGTTCTTTGGTATCATGAAACAATAATCGGGCTAACGGTATCATTAACAACAGTGAAATGAGGGTAATCGCCAAATAAAGCGATGGGGCAAAAAGAAGCTCCGTATCAATTGGGCGCTTAAGCAGTCCCCAGAAAGTAAGAAAAATCTGCAAAAAATAGACGCTAAGCAGGGTAATCGTACGGTCATCGATTTTTTCTTTGAACGTCCATTTGGCACCGAAACCGATGGCGATGAAAAGGTAAATGCCAAGAATTGAGAATAAAGTTTGCATATTATATTTTATCTAAAAATTAATCAATCTTTTTGAGTGGGCGCTAAAACCCATTTCGCTACAATCACCCAATTCAAGGAGACTTTATTATGTCCAAAGTATTAATTATCGGCGGTGGCGGTGCGGGGTTGGTGAGTGCGTTATCGGCGCATGAAACGGGCTCAGAGGTAATCGTCGTCTCTAAAACTTTGCCCACTCGTTCCCAAACGTCTATGGCGCAAGGGGGGATGAATGCAGTTTTAGGCGATAATGACAGTATCGAAAGTCACATTTCAGATACCCTTCGCTCATCCGCAGGCTTGGGAGATGAAAAACAAATTACTTTTATGTGTGAAAATGCTCCCGATGCAGTACGTTGGTGCAATAGTATGGGTCTACCGTTTAGCCGTGATGAATCGGGCGAAATTGCCCGCAGACGTTTGGGCGGGGCAAGTGCTCCTCGTGCGTGTTATGCTCAAGATTATACAGGGCTCAAACTCCTGCACACACTCTATGACCAATGTCTCAAAGCCAAGATAACGTTTATAAATGAGCGATTTTTACTCAATCTTATCGTTGATGAAGAGTCTAACCGTGTGTTAGGGGCAACATTTTTGGACATAGCCACGGGAGATGTCGAAGAGTTTCGTGCCGATGCGGTGATACTCTCTACGGGCGGATACGGTGCAATTTATGGCAAGCATTCGACCAATTCCGCTCAAGCGACGGGAGATGGTTTAGCCGCTGCAATACGAGCAGGAGCAAAACTCGCGGATTTAGAATTTATCCAGTTTCATCCGACGGCATTAAAAAACTCTTCTATTTTGATTTCAGAAAGCGCACGTGGAGCAGGAGGATATTTACTCAACGCTAATAAAGAGCGATTTACCGATGAACTTGCCCCTCGTGACGTGGTTGCCCGCGCAATTCATGACGAAATGAATAAAAGTGGTGCGGTGTATCTCGATATTCGCCATTTGGGAGAAGAATTTATTACTCATGAACTCCCTCAAGAGAGAAAATTGGCTCAAATTTATGAAGGGATTGACCCCGTACATGAACTCATCCCCATTAAACCATCTGCCCACTACAGCATGGGAGGAATCGAAGTAGATGCACAATGCATGAGTAGTGTTAGCGGTTTATTTGCTGTAGGCGAATGTGCCAATCACAAAACACACGGGGCAAACCGACTGGGTGGCAACTCACTGTTAGAACTGATCGTCTTTGGTCGCCATTGCGGGAAAAATGCGGCAGAGTTTGGAGCACAAAATCCAGTTCCTGCGCTTGGAAACAGCCAATTAGCCAAAGATACCAACTTTGTCCGTGGGGTCATGTACTTTACCAACCAAATCGACTTTTATCAAAAACAAGAGATGTTAGCCAATATCTTTTATAACAATGTCGGTTTGGTACGTGAGGATATGGGACTTAAAGCGGTACTTGGGGCGATTCGCCAAATGCAAAAAGAGCTGCCGTTTATGGGTCCGAAGGATAAGTCAAAAGTTTGCAATACGAATTTAGTGGAATTTATCGAGTTTGGAAATAAAGTGGAACTGGCAGAGATTATCGTCGTATGTGCCATCAGTCGAAACGAGAGTCGAGGGGCACATTATCGAATTGATGCACCTGCCCGCAATGATCGAATGTTTGGAGCCCATACGGTTACATGGAGAGAAGGGGGAGTGTTATGCGCCGATTTTATGGAATAAATACCATTATTGAAAATGAAGATAACGATGATTTTTACGATGACGATGAAGAAGACGAGAAAGAGTGGTGTGACTGATGGAAATTAAAATTTTACGCGGTGAAGAATCACAATCTTATAACGTCGAGTTAGAAAATGTTACGCTCCTGAGTGTTTTAAATCACATCAAAACAAAAATCGACCCAACTCTGACCTATTCCCATGGATGTCGTAGCGGTGTATGCGGAAGCTGTACGGTACGAGTCAATGGACGTGAACAACTCATGTGCGAATACAAACCTAACGAGGGTGACAAGATTGAACCCATCAAAAATACGCGTGTTATACGTGATTTAGTCGTTGACAGCTCTCATCTTGAGCGTTTTAATACTGTAGCTAGTGCATGGAGTGAGGGATCACGTGAGGGCAATGTAAGTGAAGAGGAGATGAGCCGTATACAAATACAAAGCGATTGTATTTTGTGTGCATCGTGTATGAGCGCTTGCCCTGTTTACGCTGTCAACCCCGATTTTATCGGTCCGTTTGCCCTTACACGTGTTTGGCGATACGTGAATGACGTGCGAGAAATGTCCAGCGATACGAAAATTGCAGCCATTCAAACCAGTGGAATTTGGGACTGCACTCTTTGCGGTGAGTGTGTCCCTGTGTGTCCCCAGAACATTGCTCCTGCACAAGACATACGAATGTTACGGTCTAAAAGCGGGATGATGGGATACCAAGACCCCAATATGGCATCCATGTTTGGCGGTGGTTTGGATTTTGGCGGAGTTAGTTTCTAAAATATTAAGGTTCTAGTGTGTTATACTAATGTTATTAAAAAGTACGCAAGCGTACGTGGACGTCCTGTCGAAGGAAACACAGCGTTAGCGTAGCCAATCGGGACGTGTTCCGATGGCGTTAAACTATAAAATAATAGGAATACACTATGGCATCAGAACACTCACTCGACATCTCCGCAAAAATTGACCTCCAAGCGTTTAAAGACGCGATTGCCCAATCGGAAAAAGAGGTTATAGGTCGTTACGATTTCAAAGGCGTTGCTTATGAAATCAATTATCGTGAAAAAGAGAAACAACTCGTTCTCGTAGCATCTAGTGATAACAAACTTGACGCACTTAGAGACGTTGTTATCGGTAAACTCATTAAGCGCGGTCTCTCTTCAAAAGCACTCGAAGAACTCAAAACTGAAGACGCAAGCGGTGGAAGCCGTAAAGCGACCTATAAAATCGTTGATACTATTGAGTCAAAAGAAGCAAAAAAAATCATTGCAGAGATTAAAAATCTTAAAACCAAAGCTTCTGCCATCATCGAAGGCGAATATATCCGCGTAAAATCCAAACAGATTGATGAACTTCAAAAAATTATGGCACACATTAAGTCAATGGAGTGGGAAGCACCCTTGGTATTTGAAAACTTTCGATAAAGGGACTCTCTTATGAGCACTACGCGCTATAAATCGATTGATAAGCGGGTTCTCACCGAGGGTGGGAAACTCAATTTTCAACTCTATATCCCCAATGAGACTAAAAGTATTATGGGGCTTTTTCTTCAAAGTGATTCAGTCATAGATGGCAATAACAAAGTGCGTTTACGTGAAGTAGAGAAGTTGTATATCAATGAAGAAGATGCCCTGAACTACGAAGCTTACGTCCAACAGCACATTCAAACCATCGCCCTTTCTGAAGATATCCCTCTCAATGATAAAGCCCTAATCATTTATCAACGTGCCAGTTCTGTTATTAATGAGATGTTTCGTAATCCCGAATCACTTGAAACCGCCAAAAATGTCAAACCGATCGTGGATAGTTTCGTCAATATTATTTTGCATGATCCCAAGGCGGTTGAATCCCTTTTGAAAATTACGGCTCACGATTACTACACCCATACCCATTCGATCAATGTAAGTATCTATACACTGAGCTTGGGCTCATTTTTGGGAATTGAGGCGGAAGATCTTAAAACTCTGGGGATGGCTGCCGTTCTCCATGACATCGGAAAAAGCAAAGTAAATTACAATATTATCAACAAAAATGGCAAACTTACCGAAGTAGAGTTTGATGAGATGAAAACGCATCCCTCGCAGGGGCATGCTATCGCTTTAAAGCTAGGGATTAGCGACGAACGGGTACTCAGCGGGATTCGTCATCATCATGAAAAAATGGATGGCAAGGGGTATCCCGATGGAATCAAAGAGGATAAAATCAGTCAATTTGCCAGAATAATCGGGGTATGTGATGTATTTGATGCTCTTTCAACGAAACGTACCTACAAAGATCCGATGAGTTCTTTTGAATCCCTGCGTCTTATGAAGCAGGAAATGCAAGGGCACTTGGATATGGATTTAGTGGATGCGTTTATCAAAATGCTACGAAAACAGGAGAGTCAAAAATGAAAAAATTAACCATTGCGGATGCCGCTGAATATTTCAACGTGTCCAAAGAAGCGATTCATAATCGTATTCGCCGTGGGTCGCTTGATTCTATTGTTGAAAACGGGGTGAAATACGTTTTGGTTGCCTCTGAAAAAAATAACTCAACGACAAACAGCGCAAACGACAACCGTTATACCCTCTACATCGAGCAGGAAAACGAACGGCTTCGCGAAAAGGTAGACGGACTTGAAAAAGAGACACTAAGACTGCGCGATCAACGTGAACTCATGCTGATTAATGAACGAATCAACGTAGAACAAATCTACAAAGAACGTGATGCACAGCTTCGCAATATTTTGAATGTCGTTGCAACAAAGTTTCTCTCCCACGCAAATGAAGAGTTAATCATGCAAGAAGCAATGGGTGAAGAAGCGCAACAAGTAGATGCCATCAATGCGGATATCGTCCCTGACGTTGAGGTAGGTGAGGGATGGATAACACTTAAATCATTTTTAAAACTCAAGCGTTATGCCGACAGCATTAAAAAGAACATCAAGCGACGCTTTAAAGCTGCTGCTATGGAAGGAGACGAACGCTTTATCGAGCACGGCGAGAAAATTTACTTGAATCCTTCTCTGCACGAGTATGCTGACCTCTTGGCGGGGCGCTAAGACGTGACTTTTCCCTGTTTAGGTTGTGAAAACAGCTCTGACAAATATTAAATTCACTTCCTAGAGCAAGTGGTTTTCCACACGTTTTACAGCGTGGCACAAAATGGCTTTGTTTCAGCGAATTTTCGATAAAACGGTTTAGTTCTCCCCGATACGAGCGGGCTTTTTCACTGTCCACAAAAAACTCACCCAAACGATACGAAAGCCACAGATACAAACTGATCTCTTTGATCTGATCTTCGGCTTCTTGGAGTTCTTCGGTCGTTTGGGCATGTGAACCCAGATGACGCGGCGGGATATAAGCGATTGGTTTTGCCTGAGCCAATGCACGAACGTATCGCTCGTATGCCCCCATCACGATAGGTGATTTCGTAGACAACGGTGCGGTAGCTAAAATATATTTAGTGTGCATATCCAAATCAAACCGATCTACAATCACCGACGCTTCCGCCATCGATTCGAGATTTATGGCGCGAAACGGTCCTTCAAACTTCATATTTTCTACAAAAAATTCGATAATGGCCGCGAGAGATTTCTCTTCTAAAATCGTCGAGACAAGCTGTATGTGATCGAAATTTGCCATAACGTTAAAAGGGATTTTAATCGCTTCTGCCTCACGACCAAACAGGGGAGTAATTTTTTTAAGAACATCGGCGCTCAGGGCTCCAACAAACCCTTTTTCACTCATCCCATATCGCCCTGCACGCCCTGCTATCTGCTGGATTTCACTCACACTTAAATCGCGTTGATTTTGTCCATCGAATTTATCGGCTTTGGAAAACAGCAATGTTTTAATGGGCAAATTCAGCCCCATCGCAATCGCATCGGTCGCGACAAGGATTTGTGTCTCCCCCTCACGAAAACGCCTCGCTTCCTCACGGCGTACTTCCGGTCCAAGGTTACCGTAAATAACACTTGTTTTATAGATTGACGAGAGCTGTTGCTTCAAACGCAATGCGTTAGCACGGGTAAAAGCGATAACGGCGGTTTGGGGTTCTATGGCATCAATTGGGGTAACATTAGAGAGGAGCTCAAGGGGATTTTTACGCACAAATTCGACTATTTCCAGCGGTTCTCCCAAATACTGCGCTAACGCCACAATCGCCTCACGCGAATTAGGAGATCCGGTCATAATGACCACTTTTGCAGGTGCTCCGATGATGGCATTAGCCCATGCCCATCCACGGTCACGATCACCGATCATCTGCACCTCATCGATCACACACGTATCGACTTCAGATTCAAAGCTGAGCATCTCAATGGTGGAGCTGATATGGGTCGCATCCTCATCGAAGATCTGCTCTTCTCCCGTGATGAGAGAGGCATTTATCCCGTGCTCGCGTAAATCTTCATACCCTTCCAATGCTAACAAACGCAAGGGGGCAAGATAATATCCTGTCCCTTTAGAGCGTAATTGCTCCATGGCGGTATAGGTTTTACCGCTGTTAGTGGGTCCGATGTGCAAGATAAGCTTACGACGAAGTGAACGTGCCAGAGGAAAGAGGTTTTTAAAATCCCGTACCGTTCGTGCCAACAGCTCTTGACGCTGTTTTTTGACAAGTTCGCCCGCGATACGACGATCAAAGGCGAAAAGGACGCGACGCACCACTTTGGTATTAATATGGAGCGTATCACTCAGATGAGGCAATAAAATCTCATAGACCATCCCGTACAAAGTAGACTCATCTAAATTTAAAAGCTTTGCATGCTCTTGGCACTCATCCATCAAAGATTTGAGTTCGCTCAAAAATACTGCGCGAAGCTCCCCTCCTTGTTTCTCAAACTGTGCATCAAAGACTAAATCTTCTTCGCTCCAGATCAGACGGGTTATCTCAGCATGGCTTACCTGCACATGAGTGGTGTGTAATAACGGCTCATCACGATAAGGTAAAGCAATCGCTTGAGGATACTCGATAAGCAACTCTTCCCCTACAAATTCAATCCCTATCGCCTGTGAGGGAAGAACGCGCTTCAATGTCTCCATCGTCAGAGGATAAAACGTGTTTGTATTGGACGGAGGAGCGCCTTTGAGGGCTGAGAGTATCTCATCGTGTGTGAGATAGCGATGCGTGTCGAGTTTTAATGTCTTTAGAAATGCGCTGATTTGGGCTTGCTTTTGAATGATGCATTCTTCTTTGAGAGCATTGATTTCAGGAACCAGCACCTCAAAATTTTCTTCATGCAGGCGCTTGTGATCGAACGGCGAGGTTTTGAGTACATGAATCTTAGAAAAATGTTCTTCGCCGATGTCATAGATGATGGAAGCATAAAATTCGAGTCGATCGCTGTAATCAAACTTCCCTTCCAGTGCTTTTTCAAGAATCTCGCGCTTGTCTACGTAACGAATATGCTCAAGCTTTGAGGCAATCTTTTCAGGGGTTATTTTACGGGTACGAACATCACCAAATGCGACATGCAAAGAAACACGTTCATCACGAGTCATCTGGAATGCATCAAAAAGTTCATCGATTTTTTCTTCCCGCTCATGCGGTTTTTCGCGAGGTTTTGGATTAGGATAGATTTTACCGTTTTGGGTAAAGAAATCGACAATGAGATGCCGATTATCGCTCTCGCCCTCCGACCAAATCCTTCGCAGCGATTTAATAAGGATCTCCTTTTGAGTCGTCCCGTCAAAAATACCAAGTGCATGTGCCAGCGCAGCCAACGTTTCATTGGGAACGCGCTCAATCCCCTCATCAAACCCCTCATCGCCAAAAAAATAGCGGATGGATTGGTTGAGTTTTATCATTTTTTTCTTTTTCTTAGCCATAGTGTAAGTGTAGCTAAAAATTCTAAGGGGTATCTTTTTTTAGTTTTGATACACTTTTAATAAATAACAATTATGGGAAAAAATATGATTGATTTAAGTGTCGATGAATGGACACAAAGCGAATACTTGACGAACAAACAAGCGTTAGAATCACAGGGAATACACGTCGTATTGGTGGATACTATTTTAAATCCGATCGATGGGGCAGAAACGACGACGTATAACCCGCCATTATTGCGAGAGATGCCTGAGGGAAGTGTATTTGTCTTTTACTGTGACAGCGGAAAGGGAACTCATTCACGTCTAAAAGAGTTTCGCTCTAAATTTCCCAATCACGTTTGTATCAGTTTGCGAGGGGGGAGAGGGTATTGGAGACGGAATTTGAGCGTATAACGCACGCGTGTGAGGCATTTGTCCTCTCGCTAAAAGAAGAGCGTTATTATGATGCACATGCAGACTTGGAAGCACTTTGGTTTCCCCGTCGTTTTGAAGAGGATGAAGAGGTAAAACTTTGGAAAGGATTTATTAATGCGGCGGTTTGTTTTGAACTGATTCAGAAAGGTCGTCCAAAACCTTCTGAAATCGCATGGAAAACGTATCTCAAATATCGTACTCTTTTGGGAACATTTGAAACAGCGCATTATGAAATGTACGTTAAAATAGACACACTTATTCAAAACAGGAGAAAATTATGTCTCAATTCCTAGAAGCTATGGCATTTCGTCACGCGTGCAAACGTTTTAATACCGCAAAAGCCATACCAAGTGAACAGTTTGAAAGTATTTTAGAGGTGTGCCGAACCTCTCCCTCTTCGTTTGGGATGGAACCGTGGAGACTGATCGTAGTACGCAATGAAAAGCTCCGAAAAGCACTGAAAGCTTCCTGCTGGAATCAAAACCAAATCACAGAGGCTAGTGAACTGGTGATTTTTACCACCGACAATGATATCGTTCGCAGTGATTCCCCCTATGTGCGCACCATGTTTGAACGCCGAGGTATGCCACCTGAGATGGTGGATACCTATATGGGTATCTATAAAAACTATCTAGCACCCATCGAAGAAGATGAGATTTTACTCGAAAATTGGACGGCAAAACAGTGCTATATTGCACTGGCAAATGCGATGACCTATGCGGCAACACTTGAGATCGACAGCTGTCCGATCGAAGGATTTGACAAAGAGGAAATTGAGGCTATTCTTGATTTAGAATACGGTCACAGTGTTGCCGTCATCTGTGCGTTTGGGTATCGTCTCAACGAGCAAAGTGCTCAAATGCGTCTGCCGCTTCAGTCAATCGTGGAATATAAATAAATGCTGCATAATGTGGAACAAAAAGTAGAACATCTCAGTACTACTGCAGAACATTACAGTGATATGGTCCTCAATTTCGCAACCGAATACGGGTTAAAACTTTTGGGTGCCATTGCGATCTTTTTGATTGGTAAATGGCTTGCTCAACAGTTGCTAAAACTGATGAGTCGAGGAATGAAACGGGCGCAAGTCGATGAAACACTCATTTCATTTTCCAACAATGTCGTCTACGTCGCCCTTATTATCGCTATCGTTGTAGCAGCTGCAAGCAATCTGGGGATCAATACCTCATCGTTTATTGCCATATTCGGCGCGGCTGGGCTTGCGATCGGACTGGCACTCAAAGATACCCTTGCCAATGTCGGGGCTGCGGTACTCATCATCTTTTTTCGCCCTTTTAAGGTCAATGATTCTATTGAAGTTTCAGGGGTAGCTGGAACCGTTAAAACCATCAATCTTTTTTCGACAACGCTTACCACCGCCGATAATCGCTCCATCATCATCCCCAATGGAACGCTCGTGGCGGGAAATATTATCAACAACAGCACTAATTTGTATCGTCGAATTGATCTAATATTTGACATCGGCTATCATGATAATCTAAAGGTTGCCAAAGAGATTCTTTCAAACGTATTGAATGAACATCCAAAGGTGCTCAAAGAGCCTGCTTTTGTTGTTGCAGTGGGAGCACTTGCCACTAATTCCGTTCAGCTCTATGCGCGTCCGTGGGTTTTAAATGAAGAGTATTGGGATGTGCGCTTTGAGCTCATAGAAGCCATAAAGCTCACATTTGATGAACACGCTATCACCGTCCCCTTTCCGCAGATGAATTTGCACGTTCAAAAAGATATTGTCACTTAATCCTTGGGTATTTGCCGTTCATGGATATAAAATGCCCCTGCCGCACCCAGTGCCGCAACCGCTCCGCCGATAAATAAATACGGCGGAGTATACTGATACAATATCCCTGCTCCCAATGCCCCCGCAAATCCGCCTAAACCGTACGAGATACCGAAGAAAAACTGCTGTGAAAGACGACGTGCACTGTAGAGTGAATATAGCGTACTGATCGCGGCCGTGTGAAACAGTGCAAAACTAAAGGCATGCAAACTTTGAGAAAGTCCCAGCAGCGGTAATGAGTTTGGAAAAAGTGCAACCATGAGCCATCGCAATGCGGTGATAAACGCCGTGATCCAAAGGATAACATAGAGATTGCGACGAAGCAGTGCACCTTGGAAATAAAACATCACAATCTCCGCGATAACCCCAAAACTCCAAAGCCATACGGTGGTATCAAGTGAGAGTCCGTGATCCGTGACGTAGATGGTGAAAAAATTGTAAAAAGGTCCGAAACTCACTTGCATCAAGAAAAAACCGACCCATAAGTAAACGTGGGAGAAGGGATTAAACACACACTCTTTTTCGTCACATTCGGACGTCTTGCTATTTTTGTATTTTGAACCGATAATGGCACCAAAAATCAATGTCCCCATCGCCATGGCAATCAAAAAGTCAATACCGATTTGGGGGGAACTCAGCCAACGCACCAATACCAATGCCACCGCGATGAATCCGATAGAGCCAAACAGCCGAATTTTCCCATACTTCTCTCGCCCGATACGCTCCAGAGCAATGACCTCGACATAAGGGAGGATCAGAGCAATCCCAATCCCAAAAAGGATATTGACACCCAACAGCGCCCAAAAATATTCCAGTGAAGGATAAAACCCAATCGCACCTAAGCTCATAAGTCCCAGTGAGGTATAAAAAGTGCGTTGGTTAAGCTGAAATCCTCTCAAAAACATAAACGGGACAGCAAAGCGTACTAACGGAGCGCTCGCGAAGATAAATCCTATTTCCATCGCTGACATTCCGCTCATCGAGAGAATCTTCGGGACAAAAATAACATGCACCCCAATGAGGGCGAAATAGAAAAAATAAAACAGCGCGACGAGAATGCTCATATCAGGAGGCTTCGATAACGCAGGTATCGCTGATAAGATCGTGCAGTGCTCTATGGTCTTTACGCATCAAGGGGATAAAAAATCCGACCAGAGTAATAAGAGAGAGAAAATATCCGATAAAACGCAAAAGCAGCTTCCAATAAGGGGCCCGCTTGAGTCTACGCGCATCGACTACGCGTATTTTTGCAAGTTTTTTCCCCGGCGTTTGTCCGCTTTTATGCCACAGTACCAGCGTGACAAGCATGAACAGCACAAGCTGTGTAAGAGAAACCAAAGGGTTAGGAGGATTTTTAAGCGCTTCTTTGTTTTGCATCAACACGTCTATTCCTCCTGCCGTATGGGTTTGATCATAGCCAAAAAGTGCGATTATGATCAGTGAAATGGGCAGTCCGATCATAAAAATATCCGTGATAAAGGCCAATGCTCGAGACCAAAAAGAAGCATAGTGGATGATAGTTTTAGAAGGAATTTTTTTAGAAGTTTTAGTGGGGTGTCGTTTCATGAAGAAATTTTACCGAAGGAGAGGTTAAAACAATGTGTTATTACTATTGGTTTACTAAATTATTTCATAATACTGACATCCCAATTGATGGCAGCACGTCAAAAGGGAGTTTTCATTCTTTCGATACTCCTTAAGTTCAAAGCGCCTCGGATTTTTCCTCCGAGCACTCTTATCCTTCTAAAAATTAGCGCTTGATTCCTAGCAATGTTTCCAAAAGCGTATCCGATGTTGTAATCGTTTTGGCATTTGCCTGATACCCTCTTTGAATAATAATAAGCTGTGTAAGCGATTTGGACAAATCGACATTAGAGGCTTCAAGAGCAGAGGATTGCATAAATCCGCGTCCAGCAGTCGCAGCCGTACCGATAATGGGATCACCTGAGTTGGCAGATTGGAGATAAACATTCCCGCCATCACTTACAAGTCCTTCATTATTAGAAAACTTTGCCATCCCAATTTGTGCCAAACCAAACGAGCGGCCGTTTGAAAACGATCCGACTAATGTACCGCTTTGGTCGATTCGAATACCGACCAAGTCTCCCCCAGGGAAACCGTCTTGAGAAATACCGCTCGTTCCCGATGGATTATCAAAACTGGTAATACCGTCAAATGCACCAATAGACCCAAAGTTCAAATTGACCGCTTGGTTCCCCGATGCACCATTGTTAGGTGAAAAATCGACTCCAGGAATATTGTATCCCGCGAGTGCTCCAGTACTGTCAAACTGGATAACACCCCCCTCAAGAATATTAATATTAGGCGCAACTCCACCAATAGAACCAGGGACAGGTACTGTTATCGTATATCCCCATTCCGCAATATTAGTATTTATATTAACGTATTGTTTACGAAAATCCAGCTTAACCGTGTGTTTACTTCCCAGTGAATCATAGACATCGATACTCGCTGAATGGGTGGCGGCATTCATCGCTTGAGCTTGCTTAAGGGATGTTGATCCAGCCGGAAGAGCACCTGCCATGGTAGCAAAGTTGGCCGTAAATCGCGTATTTTCTACGGTATTAGCGTCTACAATTCCAGAGACAGCGATTGTTAAAGGATTTCCGGTAACATCGCTATTGCTAACATTAAATTTACCTTGATCGTTAATAACAACAGATGCGGTTGGTGATGTCGCCTGCGCTAAGGTCTGTAAACCTGCACGTAACTCCTCAGTGGTACGAAAATAATAAATATCCGGAACTGCAGGGACGGCAAGAACTGGCGGTACAGCCAACGGATCAGCTGCAACAGCTGCTACTGGTACGCCGACGATCGTCCCCTCTAAGGCAGCATTTGTGGTATATCGGAATTCTCTTGTATTGGTTTCATTATTAAATGAAACCGTAATACCTTGCCCACCGACTCCGGCTATATCTGGAGTTAGTTGAAATGCTTGTCCGCTAGCATTAAACATAACACCCATATCTTCTAATTTTTCTGTCCCTTGCAACCCGCCGGTAGAATCAAGTGCATAGGTTGGTCCAAATTGCGTTACCGTTTCACTGGAACTCAAATTGGCTTTGACAACAACTTGAGTACTCGCATTTGCAGGCGTTGTTAATCCGGGCGGAATCTTGATATTGGCAATCGGTGCAGTCGCATCAACAAGACCTGTTGTTGCATCCCGTATCCACCCTTGGACGATAAAACCATTGTTATCCACAAAGTTACCTGCACCATCAAATTTAAAGTCTCCCGAACGAGAGTATTTATAAGTACTTCCTCCATCACTAGAGACGACAAAAAATCCATCACCCTGAATCGCGACGTCGGTATTTTTATCAGTATTTTGGATCGAACCTTGTGAAAAGATACGCGTCATAGAGTTAACCGTAGTTCCCAATCCGACTTGAACGGCATTTTTACCGCCAAGTGCCCCTTGTGGAGCGGTTGCGATTTGGTTGGTTTGCGCCAGCAAGTCTGAAAAATTGGCACGAGAATATTTATAACCAATCGTATTCACGTTGGCAATGTTATTTGATTCAACGTCCATTGCAATCTGATGAGATTGTAATCCTGAGACGCCGGAATAAAGTGACTTTAGCATAATATGTCCTTCTTAATCACAAAGTAAAAATAATAAGCAAAAAATGGTCCACAGTTTAGCGATGCATCTGTAACGCTTTTTGAATCATCTCATCTACTGTGGTAATGGTTTTAGAATTCGCTTGATATGAACGCTGCATTACAATCATGTCCGTTAATCCAGCAGATATGTCCACATTGGAACCTTCCAAATAATTACTTTTAACG
>JAGXHZ010000099.1 GCA_024635855.1 Sulfuricurvum sp. | reverse complement strand
TGCTACAATTTCAACATTAAAGGAATAAATTATGCCTATTTTAATTGTTCTATTACTAAATATCAGTATTTTATTCGCACAAACGCCACCGTTGCAATGGGGTGAAAATGTCACAGGTGTAACAACTAGCTTTCACTCCGATAAGAAAGAAATCGCCCTAACCTTCGATGCGTGCGGCGGAAGCGTCAGAAGCTCTCAATACGATGCTCAGCTAATCCAATTTTTAATCGATAATCGTATTCCCGCCACTCTTTTTATCAATGCACGATGGATTGACAGCAATCATGATATTTTTAAGACTCTCGCTCACAATCCCCTGTTTGAAATCGCCAATCACGGAACCGCCCACAGACCCCTCTCAGTCGAGGGAAAAAGCGTCTATGGACTTCAGGGAACGTCATCTCCCGATGAAGTGATCGCCGAAATCGAAGGAAATAATCAAAAAATAGAGAAACTCACCGGCAAGCGTCCCCTATTTTTTCGTTCAGGAACGGCGTATTATGATGAAAATGCCGTTGCCCTTGCACGTGAACACGGAATGGAAATTGGCGGTTTTTCGGTGCTTGGAGATGCGGGAGCTACCTTTAGTGCACCCAAAGTAGCCAAACAACTTACCGGTGCGCACGGCGGGGACATTGTTCTTTTGCACATGAATCATCCTGAAGGCGAAACACGTGAGGGGGTCATTGAGGGAATTAATGCATTACTAAATGATGGATTTACTTTTGTCCGTCTGAGTGATGTGAAGAAAAATCTCGTAAGGATTCCCTAAACATCACAATCCAGACCCAGCCAAGCGCACATTCAAAGCTCATAAATGCAACAAGCTTGACCATCGCAAAAAAATCAATTCCAAGTGCAATAAAAATGGGAGCACTCTGATCTATCACAAAAAGTCCAAACAACAAATGGATAAAAAATTGTTTTTTCTTCTCCGTGATTGTAGAAATAAATCCTAAAAAATGGAGACTCCCCATCAACGCTATCGAGATAAAAAGAGTATGGGGGGCAAGCGTTTCGATCAGACCATGCAGTGATTTTTCGCGATAGTAATGGGCGATATCATCAGGATTCCAGCCTGCGAGAACAATAAACAATGCACCGCCTAAAATGGACTGCAAAATCACCAAAGCAATGAAAAGTAAGGCTAAAAACCGTAAAAGTTGATGATGCATTAAAATCGTTTGCGTACTAATAAAATCAAAATATCCAATGCACTCCCGATCATCAACAGATGAAACAAGAGAAATCCACTCCACGAGAGTAAGATTGTAAAACTCCCAATCCACAACGACGCTATCAGTCCGATAGGATAAAGCAAAAGAGAAATCACGCTCACTAAAAGTATCGTTAGTTTAAGTTCTTTCGATCTTGACGACCGTATGTGCAGCGCACTCATCAAAATAAAAACAAGAATAAGTCCAAAAAGATCCGTGTGAAGCGAAAGCAATAAATCGCTCAACAGCAGAGGTTCGATAAATTCGACTTCATTGCCTAAAACCGTATTGACCCACATCACAGGAGTTATTCCAAAATCAATCCCCTTGGCGACACCGTTTAAGACCAAAGCAACGATGAGAAAAATAACCATCCACAACACACTCATATAGAGTGCACGATTATCGATAATTTTTTTTGAGACAATAAATTTCATAAATTAGGGCTTTACAATATCCAGCAACGCCAACGCCGCACGCGCCCCATCCGTAATCGCACGTGCTGAGAGGGTAGCACCCGTTGTCGTAGGAATGTCTTGATTGAGTTTGAGCGTATTGGCACTGCTTTTTTGGTCAAACACATTGAGCCATGTGGCACTGGGGAGGTACTCGATAGGCTCATTAAAGGCAACGATTTCAATCGATTTAATTTTACCGTCTACTCCAATGAGATAGAGGGAAATTGCTGTTTTAGTACGAACTTTTTTATTCATCAAAACACCGTAACCTACCGTTTTGTCACCGTTTTGTGCGAGGTAAAGTCGATACAGCTTGGAATCAATTTTTTGCATGGAGGCTTTGGAAAGCTCAGCAACTTGTGCATCACTAAGAATAATGTTTTGAATTTGCACTGATTTAGCGCTAAAGGTTCGCTGAGTCAGTGCGACAGGATCGCCCAATACTTGGGCGAATAGATACACAGATGCAAGAAGTGAAAGTACAATAATTTTCATTAAAAGATAAATCCTAGTCCAAGTGAGTAAATCCCCTCATTAACATACTTGGTTGCGTCAGCAGTGTTTTCATTGTGACGCAACATATACTCTGCTTTTAATACTACCTGATCGTGCGGGAAGTAGTTCAAACCATACGTATAACTTTCCGTATTTCCAAACGATTTTCCATCTGCCATTGCAGTAGCCAGATTGTAGTTTTCATATTGGAAAAAGAGAGGTATTCTTTGACTCGATGAGGCAAAAAATGGTAGGACATTATACTCCAAATTGAGATAACCGCCACGTGCGCTCTCTGGCATATCGGTTCTGTATGAATCGGCATTGCTCAAATGACTCTCAGTATAAAGGGCTCGTGCTTTAAATCCTTCATTTTGATAGACAGCATGCACATCAAACATGTTCATTTGTCCCTCTTGCGATTTTCCTGCTACTTTAGCATTACCTGCTTTGCCGGTATAACCACTGACTCCCACTTGTAAGCCGTTAATACCGTTGTAATCCAAGCGTGCGACAACCGCCATGTTGTCCATCCCTCTATCGCTTTCATTTCCGACACGCGCTTTACGAATCCAATCTTTATCGGATAAAGGCGTTGTTAATGTAGCATTATTCATGTCCAATGCACTAAATGCTCCGATTTGATACTCAAAAGTGTCGGTTTTGCCGTATACACTAAGACCAAGCTCATGCCAAGTTGAAGGGATAAGTTGTCTTTCAACATCGGGGCGGATGACCGTATTAAACAATGTCGGCTCATGATAAAGATTGACATAACCCATCGGAACGAGTTGATGACCGACGCGTACCGTTGCGAGCGGATCGAGGATAAAATCCACATAAAGCTGCTCGATAGCGACTTGATCACCGTGTTCAAACTCAATTTCAGAGTTTAGGATAATATCATCACTGAATTTATAACCGATATAGGGGATAAAGCGGTAGGTGTCACCATACGCATCTTTAGTATTTCCCGCCCCAACGCTGTCATTGTATTGTGAATAATACACTTCGCCATATCCACCGATTGAAAGAGGATTTTTAGAGTAATAGATCTTGGAAGCCGCCGGGCTCATTCCTTGAATCGCTTTTTCAGGATCAATCGCCATAAATGACGTTTGATTTTGAACATTGATAAGCTCTGAGGTAAGCGTGTTTGTTTGTTCCGCTTGTTTCCTCTCATTTACTTCTAGCGTTGAGAGACGTTCACTAAGAATTTTAAGCTGCATTTTTAGATCGCTGAGTTCATCAGCTCCCAGTGTAGTCGTGATCGCCATTGCAGTAACGGCACTTAAGAGGAGGTTTTTCACTTGGTATCCCTTTATGATAGTGATTATTAATAGCGATAGTATAGGACAACAAGCTGAAAATAATATTAATAATGCAAATAATTATCATTTATAAAAATATCTCTCTAAATCATGATAAACTTCGTAGTATGAAAAAGCTATTCTTCTTTTGTTTATTAATCGGCTTATTGCATGCTTCCCAACGTACCCAAGTACACATGGGAACCCTTATCCGCGTTGAAGTAGACGAGCAAAATCTGAGTGATGATGTTTTTGCCTTATTTAAAGATTTAGACAATCGCCTCTCGACGTACAAAAGTGATTCTGAAATTTCACGTCTTAATCGTAATTATGAGATTAACGCATCCATAGCTACCCAAAATATTTTGGAACGATCTTTGGAAATGTCTCGAATAAGCGATGGAGCATTTGACGTTACCATCGGCTCACTTACCCATGGAGCCTACCGTTTTGGGTACGATGATGAACACCTGCCCTCCCACTCAGAGCTTCAAAAATCAGGAAAGCGTGTAGGATCAAAACGAATAGTATTAGAGGAAAACAAGGTAAAAATTCTTCCCGAAACAATGATTGATTTGGGAGGAATAGCCAAAGGATACGCCGTTGATTTATCCTTGGAATTATTAGAGCGTCACCGTGTTAAAAAAGCGGTTGTCGCTGCATCGGGTGATATTGGCTGTTTAAGCTCGTGTGATGTTCAAATTCAAGATCCGTTTCATCTCGATGGCTCTATTGCCCTCATCCGCTCTTCGTTACCACACCTTGCCATCAGTACCAGCGGTAATTATGAACGGTACATTAAAAACAAAACCCATAACCACTTAATCAATCCAAAAACAGGACGCTCCGAACAGCGCTATGCTTCCATCACCCTCATCGATAGAGGAGACAATACCCGTATTGATGCACTAGCAACCGCTGTTTCAGTAATGGAATCCAAAAAAGCCATAGCCCTTTTGGATTCTTTAAGCATTGGATATGTTTTAATCCACAATGATGGGTCGATAATCAAAAGTACAATGCCCATGGGTGTCTCTGTAACTTTTGTTACTGACGCACTTCCATTGCAATAGCTATACTGTTAAAATATTTTTACCTAAGGATTGCTCATGTGTCTCATTTTAACCTTCGCTTTTATCGTCGCAACCCTTTCATTTTTCACCCAAGGACTGCTTCCACATGCGATTATCAGTGGACTTCTCGCATCGATTTCTCTTTTCTTTTTTATCCGAAAACTGATTTTTAACGGACGATGCATTTTTGGGAAAGCAACCGATTGCAATGCACCTAAAAATTCAGAATAAGCTATTACTCCTTCTGCTACAATAAATAAAATATGATTCTGGAGTGTTCATGCGCAAATACGAAACCTACCGTTGTAATAGTTGCAAAAACGAAGTGGAAGTCCAAAACGTCGGAGGTGGAACCCTCACCTGCTGTGGTCATGATATGGAGATGATTACCGAGTCACTCACCGCTGTAAACTTGATGAAAGCATTTGGCGGAGAGAGTATGGCACGAAACAAATACGAGCTGTTCGCCGATATCGCCCGTGATGAGGGATGGCATGCAGTTGAGCGCCATTTTCGTGAAGCAGCCTTTAATGAAATGTATCATGCCCGCGCGCAATACAAAGCGTACCATAAACTCATCCACAGCTGTGACGTCGATGCAACGATAGCCAATCTCGATACCGCAATGGCGGGAGAACACTACGAGCACGAAACCATGTATCCTGAGTTTTCTGAGATTGCCAAAGCCGAAGGGCACAGTGATCTTGCTCGACTTTTCACTGCAATCGGTAAAGTTGAAGTGGAACACGAGCGTGAATATGCAGCTCTTAAAGAGGCATTAATTGCGGATGGATTTTTTGCCAGTGCGGAAGATGAAATTTGGATTTGCGAAGTGTGCGGTCATGTCCACCGAGGTAAAAAAGCACCTGTTGCCTGTCCATTGTGCAAAGTAGGACGCGAATATTTCAAACGGGAATGTTTGAACTAACTGATCTGTCCGTCTCTTATCCTTAAAAGTTATAGTTAAGACGTACAAGTAAACGGTCATACCCGCCGTCATCAGGTGTTCCGTTATTGTCAAATGTATTTTTATTTTTATCATCGATCATCGCATAACTTACTTCAGCACTGAGTGCTTCGCTGATTTCATAGGCTGCGATGAGATCGATTTCTTTTACTTTCATATCCACAGGGGTGCTTTTGAAATCACCATAGAGGGCAGTAAACACTAACCCCTCTAATCCCATATCGGCTAAATCGAGTTCTACACTGAGTTGATACGCTTTAGCGTCTTCGAATCCATCGATCGTCATCTCTTCCATAGAGGTCATATATGGTCCGCCGCCGAAGCCGTTAGAAACTGATTTACCCTCATCATTGGAGGCTTTGTTATACGCTGCACCGAGAGTCAATGCACCTACGTTGAATGCCGCACCGATTCCATAAACACTTCCGTCCATACCGCTTGCTTTCTTTTCAGAGAAGTGTGTGTATTGACCGCTGAGTTCCAATCCCATCGTCTCAGAGAAAGGAATGGCATAAGTTGCATCAGTATAAAATGTATCGGCGAGTTTATCGATATTATAGTACCATCCTTGGACTGCAAGGTTTTCAATACTTTCATTGATAACACCAATTACAGCTGCACCGTTGCTCTCAGCACCTGCTAGTTTTTTAAATTTCGAAATATCATTCCCTGAGTCGTATCCAGCCCAACGGGTCACATAGCCACCGACAAGCGTTGTCCCCTCAAATCCTGTATAAGTAGCAATCGCCGCTTCAAATGTATTTGGGTGCATACGGATATCATCGGTATCGGCAAGCGGTGTATCGATCAACTGACGACCGACACGAAGATTCAAATCATCCATTGTATAGTCAAGGTACGCTTCTCCTACATACGCGTATGACGAAGTATTTTCGCCGAATAAGTCAGGGTTTGCTTTTCCCTCATCTGCGTTACCGGTTGAAAAGTGGAGTTTTTGAGATACATACGCGCCTACTCCGAGTTTCAATCCGTTCCAATCCGCTGTTTCGTATTTGAGAACGCCACCGAGTGAGGTTCCGTACGTATCGGTATCTACTGCATTGTCTTGGCTGACGTATGCCGCTCGAATCTGTCCGCTCGCTTTCCCTGCTACAAATGCCTCATCGATACTTGATGCGCTCAATGCTACTACTGCCACCATACTTAGCACTATTACTTTTTTCATCTTTCTACTTCTCCTAATCATTAAACAAACAAGACGTTTTATATTTTGATTCGCGTTATTAAAATATTTCAACATGATAGTAGTTATCAACTTAATACATTCTTAGTAATGATAAATATTATCATTACGTTGAAAGTTTGTTTATATATTTTGAAATGACAAAGGAAAAAAAGTTTTTGAAGTGAGTTTTTTTGAGGATATTAAAATCTATCGAATGATGGGCGTCCCTGCCACTAAAACGAAAAAGTTCGTTTTAGTGCGTAACATCAGGTAAAATTACCCTATTTTTTGAGACATCTTTCCAATCTCTTTATCAACTAGATACAATCCGCGACCATCCAGTCCGACAATATCCATCATATCGAGGATAGAACGGAACAAATGTTCCTCTTCGTGTTGCTCTGCAACGTACCATTGGAGAAAATTGAACGTTGAATAATCTTTTTCCGCCAAACACGCTTCTACAAGAGCGTTGATTTTAGACGTAATAAATTTTTCGTGCTCAAAGGTTTTTTCAAATACATCTTTGATCGATCCGAACTTATGCGGAGGTTCTTCCAATGCACCGATACGTGCCATGGCACCTGTTTCATTAACATAGGTAAAAAGTTTACGCATATGCGCGTGTTCATCATCACTATGCACTTCTAGAAATTTTGCCGAACCGGCTAACTTTTGATGTCCACACCATGAACTCATAGCGAGATACAAATTGGCAGAATAATCTTCGAGGGCGATTTGTTCGTTGAGAAGTTTGAGGATAGTAGGCTTTAACATAAACAGCTCCTGAAATCAAGATTTGCTGGCTAATAGCTAATGCATTGGCTCGCGTAAAAATAGTATAGCACAAAATAATTTACCTGCAACCAACGCTGCACGATACATTGCCACATTTATTCTGACGGATCCCCTCAACCATTTGGGTGATCTGACATTCACTGCATCCGCTCATACCCTTGACACAAATAAAAGGGATATCCGATTTTTTTGCTTGACGTTTGAAATGATCCATCGTGTTGTGTTTTAGAAAATCGGTTAACATGATAATCATATCGGTTTGCGAAGGAAGCTG
>JAGXHZ010000098.1 GCA_024635855.1 Sulfuricurvum sp. | reverse complement strand
CAATTTGCCCAACTTGTTGCTTATCAGAACCTTTGATGCTGATGACGTTTTTCTCTACTGCAATAGTAAGACCAGCTGGGATATCAAAAAGAATATCGTGGCTGAAACCCAATTGTAGTTTCAAAATAGCGCCTTCAACAGCAGCACGGTAACCAACACCATTGATTTCGAGTTTTTTCTCAAAACCGGTAGTTAAGCCCACAACGATATTTTGAGCAAGTGCACGGTAAGTACCCCAAAAGGCACGGTCCGCACGGTCATCAGAGTTTGTAGCAAACGTTAAAGCATTATCTTCAAGCGTTACACCACAGTTTCCACGAGTATCAAGAGTGTGAGTTGTATCACCTTTTACAAAAGTAATAACCGCTCCATCAAGAGTAACATTTACATCAGCTGGGATAGAAACAGGAAGTTTTCCAATACGTGACATCTTATCCCCTTACCAAATTGTACAAAGGACTTCGCCGCCAACGCCAAGCTCGAATGCTTTATCGTTAGGAAGAACCCCTTTTGAACTGCTGACGATGATTGTACCGTAACCGTTTTTGAAACGCTTAAGCTCAGTCGCACCTTTGTAAACACGTCGTCCTGATTTAGAAATACGTTTTACTTCATTAATTACTGTACGACCATTAACATCATACTTTAATACTACGTTGATTGTTTTTTTAACGCCGTTTTCAATAACGTTAAAACTCTCAACATATCCTTTGTCTGCCAAAATAGCAACTACCGCTTCTACAGTCTTAGAATGCATAAGTGTAGTTGAATCCAAACGACGCATTGCAGCATTACGGATACGAGTCAACGAATCCGCGATCAAATCATTAATCATTTATTTTCCTTATCTAAATCGTAAGCAGTATCGAGCTGGACTTACCAGCTTGACTTTCTTACGCCTGGGAGTAACCCTTCATTCGCCATCTTACGGAAGCAAATGCGACAAATACCGAAATCGCTGATAACAGAGTGTGGACGACCACAGATCTGACAACGAGTGTACGCGCGAACTGCAAATTTTGGTGTGCGAGCCGCTTTAGCGATCATTGACTTTTTAGCCATTATTCTCTTCCTTTTGCAAACGGCATACCGACCATCTCAAGAAGCTTGAAAGCATCCTTGTCAGCAGTTGCGCTTGTTACTACGGTGATGTTCATCCCGTGGATTTGCATAATTGAATCATAATCAACTTCTGGGAAAATCAACTGCTCGGTCAAACCGAAGTTGTAGTTTCCGCGACCGTCGAAACCATTACGTGGAATACCACGGAAGTCTTTCATACGAGGAAGAGATACAGAAATCAATTTATCCATGAAATCGTACATTTGAGCGCCGCGAAGTGTAACTTTTACACCAACCGGCATCCCTTCACGTACTTTAAATCCAGCAACTGATTTACGAGCTACAACAACTGAAGCGCGTTGCCCAGCGATGTTGCTGATCGTATCTTGGATACTTTGGATCAATTTGTTGTCTTTCATAGCAAAGCCGCAACCAACAGAAATAATCACTTTTTCAAGCTTTGGAGTCTGCATAGGGTTGGCAATACCGAGAGCCGCTTGAAGCTCAGGCTTAAGAGCCAAATATTTATCTTTTAGTCGTGCCATGATTACGCCTCAACTTTACGGACATTTGATGCATCTACAGGCATCTCTTTGTTCAAGAATCCGCCTTGTGGATTTTGCTCGGTAGGTTTGATCGCTTTTTTCGCAACACGAACACCCTTAACGATTACTTTGTTTTTCTTAGGCATTACTTGAAGCACTTCTGCTTTAGTACCTTTGTCGTCGCCAGCGATTACTTCAACAGTATCGCCTTTTTTGAAATTAAATTTTGCCATCATACAACCTCTGGAGCCAAAGATACGATTTTCATGAAACCAGCGTAACGAACTTCACGTCCGATTGGTCCGAAAATACGTGTTCCGACAGGCTCACGTTTTTTATCAAGAATAACAGCTGCGTTCTCGTCGAAACGAATCAAAGAACCGTTCTCACGGTGAATCTCTTTTTTCGTACGAACAACAACTGCTGTTACTACTTGACCTTTTTTTACTTTACCGGTTGGAGTCGCTTTTTTAACAGAAGCGATGATAACATCACCTACTGTTGCGTAACGACGTTTTGAACCGCCAAGAACTTTGATACACATGATCTCTTTCGCACCTGTGTTATCCGCTACTGCTAGACGAGTAAAACTTTGAATCATGCGCTTACTCCTGCTTTTACAAGAGATTTAAGGCGGAATGATTTGCTTTTACTAAGCGGACGGCACTCGATAGCGATGATTTCATCACCAACGTTAAGTTGGTTGTTTTCATCATGTACCATGTATTTTTTGAAACGTTTTACCGTTTTGTGGTAACGTGGGTGCATTACACGACGCTCAACAACGATTGTTGCTGTTTTGTCTGCTCCGTTAGTTACTACGATACCTTGAATTTCACGTTTATGTGTCATAGGTTCACCCTTACTTCACTGCGCTAAGCGCGGTGTTGATACGTGCAATGTCTTTTTTTGCCGTGCGAAGTTCGCTCGTATTAGTCAATTGCATCATTTTTTGCTTAATTTTCAAAGTGAAAAGCTCAATCTTTTTCTCTTTGAGCACACCTTGAAGTTCAGCAGCGGTTTTACCGTTTAAATCAGTATATTTCATTGCTCATCTCCAATGTTACAATTTTGGTTTTGAACGGAAGTTTTTGCATCGCAAGCGCTAACGCTCCACGAGCAAGAGTCTCTTCAACACCACCCATTTCAAAAATGATACGGCCTGGCTTGATGTTCATTACCCATTGATCCACAGCTCCCTTACCTTTACCCATACGCACTTCAAGTGGTTTGGCAGTCAAAGGCTTAGCAGGGAACACGCGAATCCAGATTTTACCCGTACGTTTGATGTGACGAGTAGCTGAAATACGAGCTGCTTCGATTTGGCGAGAGTTAATACGTCCCGCTTCCGTTGCTTTAAATCCGATAGAACCGAATTCAAGCTTGTTTCCGGCAGTAGCGTAACCACGGTTACGCCCTTTCATTTGTTTACGATATTTCGTACGTTTAGGCATTAACATGATTAGTTAACCTTTCGACGAGGGCGGCGTTGTTGATCTTCACGACCACCCTCTTCTTTAGTTTCTTTAGCTTCAGGTTGGATACCTTTAGTGAGAACCTCACCTTTGAAAATCCAAACTTTAATACCGATTACACCGTAAGTGGTGTGAGCTTCTGCAAAACCGTAATCGATTTTCGCACGAAGAGTATGAAGAGGAACACGTCCCTCAAGATACCATTCAGTACGAGCGATTTCAGCACCGCCAAGACGACCTGCAACAGAGACTTTAATCCCTTTTGCGCCGGCACGTTGTGCATTTTGCATAACTTTTTTCATCGCGCGGCGGAAAGCTACACGTTTTTCAAGTTGAGTCGCAACGTTTTCTGCAACAAGTTGCGCAGAAGCTTGTGCTTTTTTCTCTTCTTTAATATTAAGGGCAACTGGTTTTCCGATAAGTTTGTTGAGAGAATCTTTGATTTTCTCAATATCAGAACCTTTTTTACCGATAATGATTCCCGGACGAGCTGCGATGATCGTTACACGAAGACGCTTAGCTGTACGTTCGATGACGATGTTGCTTACACCGGCATAGTAGAGTTCTTTTTTCAAGAATGTACGGATTTTATGATCTTCACCAAGAGATACCGCAGCTGTTTTAAAGTTAGGAAACCAACGAGATTCCCAGTTGCGGTTGATACCAAGACGAAGTCCAATAGGATTAACTTTATGACCCATAATTATTTACCCTCTACTTCTACCAAAATGTGCGCAGTCGGTTTGCGGATACCTGACGCTGTACCACGTGCTCGTTGCGTAAAACGCTTGAGTACTGGACCATTGTCAACGCGGCATGATTTAATAACACAATCTTCCGCTTCGATACCGCTGTTAGCGACTGCTGATGCAACGACTTTAGCGATGATTTTTGCTGCTTTGTTCGGAGTAAACTCCAACGCTGCTAATGCTTGCTCTGCATTCATACCCTGAACTTCGCGAGCGATCAAACGAGATTTAGTCGGAGATACGCGAACGAATTTTAATAATGCTCTTGCCATATCTCTTCCTTATTTCCCGATTTTCTTTTGTACAGAACCTTTATGGCCCTTAAACGTACGTGTTGGTGCAAATTCACCAAGCTTATACCCAACGTGGTTTTCAGTTACGAAAACAGGTATAAACTGACGGCCATTATGGACGGTGAACGTCAAGCCGATCATATCTGGCAAGATCACGCTACGGCGTGACCAAGTTTTGATAGGCTTGTTGCTTTTCGTCTCTTTGGCAGCAATCACTTTTTTAATAAGGTGTCCATCAACGAATGGTCCTTTTTTTACTGATCTAGCCATACTCTACCTCTTCGGATTTGATTTACGGCGAGTAATAATAAGTCTATCACTTGCTTTCTTCTTACGTGTTTTAGCACCTTTAGTCGGTTTACCCCATGGAGTAACCGGGTGACGTCCTGAATTCGTTTTACCTTCACCACCACCATGCGGGTGGTCGATAGGATTCATCGCAGAACCACGAGTTTGAGGGCGGATACCCATGTGACGTGAACGACCGGCTTTACCGATAACGATGTTGATATACTCTTCGTTACCAACAGTACCGATAGTTGCCATACATTCACCAAGAACATAACGCATTTCGCTTGACGGAAGACGTAGTGATACGTATTTTCCCTCACGACCCATGATTTGAGCAGAAGTTCCAGCTGAACGAACGATTTGTCCGCCTTTGCCCGGTTTTAGCTCAACGTTATGAACCGTAGTACCCACAGGGATACTCATCAATTTCATCGCGTTACCTGATTTGATATCCAAACCGCTCTCAGCAGAAGCGATAACATCGCCTACTACCATACCTTTTGGTTGAAGAACATAACGTTTATCACCATCAGCATAGTTAACAAGAGCGATACGGCAGTTACGGTACGGATCGTATTCGATCGCTGCTACTGTTCCTGAAATACCAAATTTATTACGTTTGAAATCGATAATACGGTAAAGCTTTTTAGCTCCCGCTTCTTTATGACGTGACGTGATACGACCATTGCTGTTACGACCTGCGTGTGCTGGAAGTTTTGTCAACAATGCACGAACACTTGCTTTTGCAGTAATGTCCGAGTTATCAACGTTTGTCATAAAACGTCGGCTAGGAGTGGTTGGTTTATAGGTTTTGATTGCCATAATTACACCGCCAAACTATCGATTTGTGCGCCTTCTGGAAGCTTCACATAAAACTTTTTAAAGTCATTTTGCTTACCAGTAAGACCGCGGAATTTTTTAACTTTTCCGCTTTGGTTTAGTGAGTTAACTCTCGAAGGAACGATTCCGAAGTACTCTCTAAACACCTCTTTAAGGCCATTCTTAGTCATACGTGTTGACGTTTGAACTACGATTACGCCTTCTTCTTGAAGACCTAAAGTCTTCTCTGTATACAGGATCGATTTGATATCAGTAATATCTGCCATCTCAGCTCTCTTTAGTCAGATTTTCCCATACCGCTTTTTCGATTACTACCGAGCGATATGTCGCAGCCAAAAAGGCGTTGAGTTCATTCTCTTCAATTACATACGTAGAAGAGAGATTGCGGAATGCAAGATACGTGTTCTCATCGAGAATCGTTTTAACGAACAATGCATCACGTACATTCAAAGTATTGAACAACGCCAAAGCATCTTTTGTTTTTCCGCTTGGAACGTCAATCGAATCAACGATAAACAATTTTCCAGCAGTAGCGCAAGCGTCTAGTGCACATTTAAGCGCTAGTTTCTTTTGCTTTTTGTTGATCTTTTGATCGTAGTTACGACCCGTGTTTGGACCGTGTGCTACCGCACCGCCAACAAAGATAGGTGAACGACGTGAACCAGCACGAGCGCCCCCTTTACCTTTTTGAGCCCATGGTTTTTTACCACCACCACGCATCTCAGAACGAGTCTTAGCTGATGCAGTGTTTGAACGGATACTTGCTTGATATGATTTAACGTACAACCAAAGGTTGTGTGGATTAATCCCGCTAAAACTCTCAGGCAATGCCAATTCAGAGGCTTTTTCAAATTTTTCATTTAAGACAATAGCACTCATTGTTTAACAACCTTTACTCGACCTAGCGCACCGTTTGCACCTGGGACAGCGCCCACGACAACCAATACACCGTTTTGTGCGTCAAAAGACATCACTTTATTTTTTACAGTAACGAGTTCATTACCGTATTGACCAGACATTTTACGCCCTTTTTGGACTTTACCTGGCCATTCGCGGTTACCGATAGATCCACCAGTACGGTGAAAACGGTGACCGTGTGCGCCTGGTCCGCCGGCAAAATTCCAACGTTTCATAACGCCGGTAAAACCGCGACCTTTGGTGTTGAATGCACTTTTAACGACTTTTGCGTCCGCTAAAGGAGTCATATCTTGATCACCCGCTTCTGTATTAGCAACTTCCAATGTAGCGAATTTGTTGAATTCAGCAGAAAGGTTATATTTCTTTTGCTGACCCTCAATTGGCTTATTGTGTGCTTTTCCTTGGCTGTATGCTACAAGAGCTACGCCATCTGCTACGTTACAAACTTTTACTTCTTTTACTTTTAAAAGAGTTACCGCTTGGCTGTTAGCGCCGATTGTTCGGCTCATACCGATTTTTTCTACAATGTATTCCATACCCACTCCTTACTTGTCCATAGAGCGAACTTCTACGTCCACTTCCGGAGCCAAGTCAAGCTTCATTAATGAATCAACGGTATCAGGCGTAGCTGATACGATATCAATCAAACGTGCGTGCATACGAATCTCAAATTGCTCACGTGAACTTTTGTTAACGTGAGGTGACTTAAGAACCGTATATTTACGAATCTTTGTTGGCAAAGGTATTGGTCCACGGATTTCCGCACCTGTACGCTTTACGGCTTCAACGATAGAAGCTACTGAACGATCGAGAACACGATGATCGTATGCTCTAAGTTTCAAACGAATCTTTTCCATAATTTTTCCTCTATAAAGAACTCGTCAGTCGATGCTGACTATTGTAAGGCAGCTGGAATTATAGCCACATAGCCCCTTGCGGTCAATGATTTTTGGGGTAAAAACTGTGTGTTTATATAAATTTGTTTCCTTTTAATAAGGAAGCTATAAATTTTAGGCTATTATTTTACGTATGAATACACTTTTAGATGAATATTATCGATACGACTTGCACAACCCCTTCTTCATCGAACGTAAAGCATCCCTCAACGAAGAAAGTGTATGGATTATGGGAATTGCGCAGTCGGGCAAAACCTCTTTAATCAAAAATTATTTACTTTCACACAAAAAATCCGCCTATCTTTATTTGGATTGCCGTGACATACGTCTTGATATTCATGAGCTGAATGAGTCTCTTGAACCTTTTTGCATTGAACATAAGATTAAAATATTGGCGCTTGATAATTACTACAGCGCTATTAAGCTGTTTGATTTAGATCAAATCATCCTCTCCAGCGAATATACCGATCAAAGTGAGTTTGAGACACTGGACCTTCATCTCCTCGATTATGAAGAGTTTCTCGCATTCGAATCAAAATACTACGATTCAACTGCCCTTAATCACTTTTTTCAGCTTGGCGGATTTCCTGCTATGCACCGATTGCCCAGTGAAGAGCGTTCCCTTTATCTCCAAAAAACCTTGAGCCTCTCTTTGTCTGAGATTGAGCTTTCTATAATGGTTCAAGCGTCCAAGATGCTTACGCAAAAAGTTTCTGCTTTCACCCTCTATGAGCGTTTGAAAAGTGAACGTAAGATTTCCAAAGACAAACTCTACACCCATCTACAGTCGCTGTTTAATAAACACTATCTTTATGGATGTGAAAAATTCAATCACCCAAGTGCCATTAAAAAGCTCTATTTGTGCGATATTGCTATCAAAAATGCACTTGTTTTACAAAAGCATTTTGGAAAAGTATTCGAAAATTTGGTTTTTTTGGAACTGATAAAACATGAGATAGAGTGTTATTACGATGAAGGGATTGATTTTTATCTCCCAGAGAGAAACCAAATCATTTTAGCCTCGGCGTTTGCGAATGAGCATGCCTTGTTTAAAAAAGTAGAAGCGCTGGAAGGGTTTATCATCACCTATCAAGTCAAAGAAGTTATTGTAGTAACGATGAATTTGGAAAATACCCTCTCCCACCCGATTGCAAAAATCGAGATGGTACCTTTTGCGCAATGGGCATTGGGAGAAGAGTGATTAAAACTGGTATCCAACTCCGACAAACGGTCCTTTAAATCCTATATCCGACGTTATGCCCTGCGTATCAATCTTAATCGACTCATATCGAAGACCTGCTTGTGCCTGTAAACCGGCAAAAATATTCCAAATTGCTTTAGCGCGGGCATCGATCACCGAATCTCCGCTGTATGCTACGTATTTCACATCACCGACTACGTGAATCGGCAAAACAGGTATTTTGATACCCGTACCCACATAAAGCATTGGAATGACAACATTAAAATCTTGATTTACTGAGCCTTCTACTTTCCCATCAACAGCTTTAAATGTCACCCCTACATCCAAATCAACAATATTATCCAGAAGTTCGTAATAAAGAGTTCCGTCGAGTTGTTTAAAAGAAACCTTATTTGTTCCAGCCAGACTGTCTGTACCGCTAAAAGCAGTTTCAGGGGTATAATCGATACGGATATTTGGGAGCATGGGAACCGGATGCTCTAAATAAACACCGAGCTGATAACTCGATTGAGTATCATCCGAAAAATGGGTACTCGTTGTGCTCCCATTACCTGTATAACTAAAATTTCCACTTACTGTAGGACTGTAATAATCAGCCTCAGCACCGAATCCTAAAATAGTAGCCGCCGAAGCTACCGAGACACCAATAAACGAAACAAATAAAGCGGATTTCAACATAAATACTCCTTTTTGTGTATCATAGCAAATTAGAAGATAAAATATCGCTAAGTAACGGAGAAATAATGCATTTATGTGGAATTGATGAAGCAGGACGAGGACCATTAGCAGGACCGCTCACGATAGCAGGAGTCATTCTCCATAAAACAATCAATGGTTTAAATGACTCAAAAAAACTCAGTGAAAAAAAACGGGAATCACTTTTCGAAGAGATCATCGCCAACTCTACTTATCACATTGCACGATTTAGCGCATCTGACATCGATGAATTTGGACTTTCTCATTGTCTCTCATCGGGTCTTCATGAAATCATGAACTCCATCGGGGAAGCGGATTATTTATACGATGGAAATTGCTCTTTTGGTATAGCGAATCTCAAGACACTGGTCAAAGCAGATGCAACGGTCCCTGAAGTCAGTGCAGCTTCGATACTGGCTAAAGTAACCCGAGATCGAGAGATGGTTGAGCTCGCTCCTCTTTATCCCCAATATGGATTTGATGGACACAAGGGGTATGGTTCAAGTATGCACATCGAAGCAATACGGGAATACGGATATTGCGATATTCATCGAAAAAGTTTTAAATTAAAGTCGTTACAGCCTGCACTTTTTTAACATACTCATCCATCCGAATAAAACTGTGTTGAAACTCCTTTAATAAAGAAGAAAATTTTTCTTCACATCCTCCAATCCCTTGGTAATGAAAATACCCGTCCATCATCCCAAGCTTCAATCTCGGTTGATGGATATCAATTTCTCGTGGGTGGAGATAGATAAAAACGGGTTTGTCCTCTTTATTATTTTTTCGTATCTGTTGTTTTATAAGCCATGCAGGAAAAAATCGCAAATATCCGCCGCCTGCATAGCCAACTTTATTTCCAAAAAGGTTCATAACACTTTGAGGTATTTCTAAGACAAGGTTAGAGGTAGGATAGTGAGGAGTAACAGAGAAGTTCGGAATCCCAAAAATCGTATTTTTGGCAGGATAAATGGAAGAGGAATACAAAAAACCTTCCTGTGCCAAAATTTCATAAAACCATGGCAGCGTTTCTCGTTTTACAGACCATGAAGGGGCACGGAAGCCAACAACTTTTTGACCTGTAATTTGTTCCAGTATATCACTCGAAGCTCTTAAATCTGTAGAAAATTCTTCAGGAGTCATCGGATAAATAAGCTTGTGAGACATTCCATGCGAAGCAATCTCATGTCCGGCATCAAAAAGTTTTTTAACAATATATGGTTTATTTTTTGCCACATCTCCGAGCATAAAACATGTTGACTTAACCCCATACCCAGCGCATAAATCAATCAAACGATCGACGTTAGATTCTAAATTCGTTGATGTTGCATCATACTGTGATACATCAAAACCACATCCCGCAGTGGTCTCTTTGCCATTCACCTCCTCATAATTTGCATGAAACCACTCTTCAATATCGAAAGTTATAAAATTATTAATATTCATAGATCAAATTATAGCTATAATCTCTCAAAAAATGAGGAGGGATCATGGTTTCATTGACGCATCTCGAGGCAGCCCTTGCCGCAGTCGATTCCGAAGTCAAAGCATTGTTGTACAATCAATCTCTTTCACTCAGTGAAAAAGATGAAAAAATGCTGCCGCTGTTACGTGAGAGTAAGGTACTTAAACAAGCGCATGAAGATTTATGTTATTTACGGGATAATCCGCCTAGCAGTCCAACGGGATGCAAGGCGGGAAGTTACAGAGAAGATTAAGCTGCAGAGAGGATTTTTTCGACCGTTTCGTCGAAAAGATTTTGGTTCATACCGTATTCTTCAATCAGTTCACGAGCATTTTTAAGCGTTGCTTCTGTCATCGTCCCCTCGAGGGTAATCGCTTCTTTTGCTACTTTTAGAAATTTTGCCATCTCTTGCGTCTCTGGATCAGAAGCATCTTCGGGCTCATTTGCAAAACGGATTAAGTGTACTAAATCGGGATCAAAGTTCCATCTGAAAAATAGAGTTGCTGTCACGTCTTCAGATTTACTTCCGCATGCACCAATCTCGGCTTTTTTCATTGAATCACCTTTGAGCAATGCATCGCTTAACAATACTCCTTGACTTGATTGAATCAAATAGCGACTGATAACGATTTTCCCCAATTCAAGTAAAAATGAAGCGAGCGACAAATGTCCAAGCAAGGAGCGATCAACCTTGGCAACCCATCGGCTAACCAAAGCATTTTGTAACTGCGCCCTAGCCAAATAATTGCTTTGCGTCATCCCGTACGGAGAGAGGTCAATGTCCATACACGTGTTTGCCGCTGAAGCAATCGTAAACGTCCGTACCGTATCTTTACCCAAAAGTGAAATAGCTTGAGCCACATCGGTAACCGTACGGCTAAGTCCGTACATTGGAGAATTGGCTGTTTTGAGGATATAAGCAGTAATAATCGGATCTTCTTTAACTGCATTTGCCATCTCGGCTACACCGCTATTGGGATTATTGTATACCGCTTCTACTTTTTGAACGGTTTCTGGGAGCATCGGAACATGCTCGATTTGTTCCATTAATTCGGGTCTCATTCGTTTCTCCAAAAATATTTAAACTATCTGAAAAGATTATAGGACATTGTAGATTAAATTTATTCTTTATTTTTACGATTTGGAAAGATTGTGATAGAAGTGTGTGAAAAGTGAGAAAAAAGACTCCCCATCAGATACCTGCGGCACAAAGCGCGACTAGGTGTGCTGCTACATTCCTGTCCTGACACGCTGTCTAAACGCACCCTTGCACAGGTCTAATGAAGAGAAATCGCATTGTACCCAATATGGATTTTAAAAGCAAGAAAACATTACAAGGAACTCTTTTTGCTTTATGCATTTATGTATTAAAAAAATTAACCATTTTGTCGATATACATTGTAATATATAAAAAGATAAAAGGATTTGTCATGTCTGGTACAATCAATTCATTAGGGGCAGGTTCAGGCGTTTTAACGTCGGATATTATTGACAAACTCAAAGCCAATGATGTTGCAAACATTATTACCCCTATTGACGCCAAATTAACATTACAAAAACAAAAAAGCAGTGCTTTGAGTCTTCTCAGCAGTCTTCTTACAACATTTCAAACGAGCGCAAGTGCTTTGAATGATGACGCTCTTTATCAAAAAAGAAATACATCCGGCAACACTGCATCCGTTACAGTCACTGCCGATGCAGGGGTTGCTGTACAATCTTTTTCCATTACAAATACACAGTTAGCACTTAAAAATGTCAAAGAATCTGGTAGCTTTAGCGCCACTTCTAACACCATCTCAACAGGAGCAGGTATCGCAAATATTTCTATTGGCACGAGCTCCTATGACATCAGTTATACTGCTACGACAACCTTGGAAGAATTCAAAGACTCGATCAATAATATTGCAGGGGCTGGAGTAAAAGCTTCAACTCTGCAAGTAGGGACAAATGACTATCGACTCATTTTGACATCAGCCCAAACAGGTGCGACT
>JAGXHZ010000016.1 GCA_024635855.1 Sulfuricurvum sp. | reverse complement strand
GAAACGCTAACGCTTCACCCAGTCCACTGCTGGCTCCTGTGATGATTATGCGCATTTTTTCCCTTCCCGTCATCCCCGACTCGATCGGGGATCCATCTTTTTCTTTTGTCATTCACAACACTCCCGTCATTCTCAACTTGATTGGGAATCTATCTCCCAGATTTAAGAGCACTGGATCCCCGATCAAGTCGGGGATGACGCTGGGAATCCATCTTTTTCATAATATCTCTTCATACAAATCATTCCACTCAGGATTTTTTGTCTCTATCAACTCTGTTTTCCATAATCGATTCCATCGCTTGAGCACTTTTTCTCGTGAAATAGCAGCTTCCATCGTATCATGTAATTCAAACCATACAAGAAAATCAACACTGTATTTATCCGTAAATCCTTCGACAACATGAGTTTTATGTTCATAAATACGTTTTGCTAAATTAGACGTAACTCCGATGTAAAGTGTACCATTTCGCTGACTTGCTAAAATATAAACAGCAGGTTGTTTCATATATGTTTCCTAGTCTATTCCGTCATTCCCAACTCGATTGGGAATCCATCCCCAGTATTTAAAACCACTGGATCCCCGATCAAGTCGGGGATGACGGGGAAATAATATTCTTGCTGATTGTACCAAAAACTATTGATTTTATTTCTAGCATCTCACCGTCCATCTCATTCCGCGCTACGACGCGGAATCCATCCCTAAGGCCCATTTCTTAGCTCTTGACATCTCTCTCTCTCTCTCTGCTAAAATAAACTTAAATTAACATAAAAGAGGCTCTGAAATGGTTAAAATTATATACAAAAACATCACTGAGCTAGTTCACGGTAATGATGGTTACGAAAAACCCGAATTTCGTTTAGTCCGTGCGTGCTATGCAGACGATACGAATGAGGTTCGCTATCTTATGGATAAGTTTCCAGATGTTGATGTAAATGCTATCGTGATTAGCTCACCGACCAAAGGAAATGGAACGCCTCTAATCCTAACAGGCAAGCAAGAGATTGCACAACTTTTGATTGAAAAAGGTGCAGATGTGAATTTGGTCTATGATGCTGGAACTACTAAAATCACAGCATTGGACTCAGCCTACAAAGAATTAGAAAAGAATCGCTCAGCTAATGCAACCCTCCATCAAGAGATCGAAGACCTCATCGCTTTCTTGGAACAAAATCATGCAAAAAAATTTAGTGACTTAGGAGATTCTCAATGAAAAAACTCACCCTAATCTCCATGCTACTTTTAACTACAACACTATCAACATGCACTTTAGCCGATGAACCTGTATGCAACTCTAGTGAGCGACATTGGGCTACAGATAGTCGATTTTTTGATATTGGTATATCCAGCAGCGATGGAAGCACAACAGGACATTTTTTTGATTTGGAAACAATCAAAATTGATAAGAAAAATAAAATAATCAAGGTGTGGGTCATTCGGGTAGCATCCGAAAAAGGCAGGGCTAAATTCAGTAAATTTAATGGTTTTTCTAATTATGGGTATCAAAAGATGCTATGGACAGTAGATTATGTTAATATGAAAATAAAAACTAATCCCTCAACATTTATGGATTGTGATGGCTCATCTATTACTACGCTTTTAGATGATGGGAAATGGGAAGAATTATATCCATCATCCATAAATGAACTAGTGGTGGAAGAAATTATAAAAAAATACAATCTGAAATAATCTATGTTTCTCAAATTCACAATCGCTTCTCTCCTACTAACCCCGATACTGATTGCGGGAGAGGGAAACCTCTTTAGCTATCAAATCGGCTACTCCTCAAATGACATCTCCACTATCGAATCCTCCAATCGTGGAGGATTTTACAACGGTATCGATATTATGAAAACTACCCCTTTAGGCTTTGGATACGGTGCAGGATTTGACCTAAATATCTGGAACGCTCCCTCTCAAAACAGTCGTGAATACATGATGTTCTCGATGGGAGGGACAGCAAAACTCGGATACACGTTTCACTCCCAATACAATATTCCGCTTAAACTCAAAGCCGGAATCGGATACGGAATTATCAAAAGTGTCGATGATAGTGAATCGGGAATACAGTATGAAGTGGGAGGGGAATATCTCGTCTATAAGTCACTGGGCATTGGGGTTAAATACAAATATGCTGAGGCTGATTTACTCGGAACAGTATTCAAAAATAACTCAACTGTTTTTATGATGATTTTTGGGTATTGAAATGCTGGATCCCGTATCGAGTACGGGATGACGGGAGAGGGGATGACGCGAAGCCAAAACCCGATATAATGTCACTTATGAATGAAACACTAAAAATCGGGGAAATAAATATCCTCACTATCGATAGAGATACAACGCCGGGGCTTTTTTTACGAGCACTGGATGAGAGCGATATTCTATTGCCCAACCAATACGTCACGGACACAATGCACATCGGCGATACCATCGACGTGTTTGTCTATACCGACAGCGAAGATCGTCCCGTAGCAAGCACCGTAATGCCAAAAGCAATGGTCAATCAACTCGCCTTCGTCGAAGTCGTCGATACCACTCCTATCGGGGCATTTGTCAACTGGGGATTGCCAAAAGACCTCTTTGTCCCGCGCGTGATGCAAAAAGTTCCCTTCAAGGTGGGTGAAAAGCGCATCGTACGGGTTATCTTGGATGAGCAGACGAATCGTCTCGTAGGGACTGAAAAAATCACTCCGGCACTCATCGATGCCCCAAGAGACTTTTACCCGAACACCCCCGTGGAGTTTATGATTATTGCCAAAACACCTATGGGGTACAAAGCCATCGTCAATCACCTCTACGAGGGAATGCTTTATGCCAACGAGATTTTTGAGCCTCTTCGCTCAGGTCAAATCAAAAGCGGGTTTGTAAAACTACGCCGTGAAGATGGTAAATTGGATCTTTCTCTTCAAAAAATGGGAAAAGAAAAATCGACCGATGCCGGCGAAAAAATTCTTCAAATGCTCAAAAAGAATAATGGGATGCTTCCGTACAACTACAAAAGCGACGCGGAATTGATTCAAAAAATGTTCGGACTTAGCAAAAAGAATTTTAAAGCTGCCCTCACCAAACTAAGTGATGCAAAAAAAATAACCATCAAGGAGAACGGAATTTATGGGATATAGACCTAAAAAAAGAGCTTTTATGAATCTTCAAGGAAGACGTTTATCGTACATTGAAGATGATAAAGTCTACACACTTATCAATTTTGACCGAAGTGAAATGACACTGGAAATTCACATCAAAGACGGAGACGAAGAGAGAATTGATCCAAAATATCCCTTTGCTCATCTTCCTAAAAATATGAAAAAAGAGCTCAATCCGCTATAATTCTCCACTATTTTTTAAAGGATCACAATGTCACAATTTAGCAATGTCACTGCTGATAAAAAAGCAAATATTTATTTCGACGGAAAAGTAACGAGCCGAACGCTTCATTTCGAAGACGGCAGTATGAAAACTCTGGGGATTATGTTGCCGGGCGAATATACGTTTAACACAGGCGATAAAGAGATTATGGAAATTATGAGTGGAGAAATGGACATACAACTTCCGGATTCACCAGAATGGATTACTATCGTAGGACCTCAAAGTTTTGACGTTCCCGCTAACAGTGCATTTCATTTGAAAGTTAAGACAATTAGTGATTATTGTTGCAGTTTTGTGAAGTAAGAACCTTTTGGTTCTTACTTGTAACGATAAGTAATACGCCCTTTATCAAGACTGTAAGGGGTGAGTTCGAGTTTAACCGTATCACCCGGTAAGATCTTGATATAGTGCATACGCATTTTTCCAGCGATGTGACATAAGATCACATGCCCATTTGGAAGCTCCACACGAAACGTTGCGTTCGGTAGCGCTTCAACAATCTTTCCGTCTACTTCAATGACATCATCTTTTGCCATAAAATTCCTTTACGTGATTGATAAAATTTCAGCTCTACCGTTGATAATCGCAACCGTATGCTCGTAATGAGAGCCTCTCAGCTCATCCACACTCACCACATCCCAACCATTTGCCAAGATTTTAGACATACCGTCTTTTTGACAAATCATCGGTTCCAAACAAAAAACCATTCCGTTTTTGATCTTTGGTCCCGCTTTGGGATTTGTTCCATCGAAATAATTTGGGATTTCAGGTTCTTCATGAGGCTTTTTTCCGATACCATGTCCACAGAAATTGCGTAATGGGACATAGCCACGGCTTAAGATAAATTTCTCCATCTCATAAGAAAGCTCTTTGAATCGCATTCCGTCTTGAATAATCTCAATGGCGTGGTAGAGGGTATCTTTCGCGCATGCGATCAATGCCTCATCTTCTTTGGTAATTTGACCAACGCCTACCGTTATGGCAGCATCGCCAAAATAACCGTTTTTTTGAGTACCGACATCGAAGCCGATAATATCGCCTTCTTGAAGTCGGTAATCGGTAGGTATTCCGTGAATAATAACGTTATTAAGAGAAGTACATACCGCATTTGGAAAGCCATAAAGACCCTTAAATGACGGTTTTGCGTTGAGTGACCGAATATACTCTTCACCCATCGCATCCAACTCTTTTAACGAAATACCCACTTTTGTATTTTCTCGTAAAAGCTCTAACGTCCCTGCAACGATTTTATTCGCTGCACGGAGTTTGGCTATTTCATCATTTTTACGTAGCGCAATCGCCATAGTTACAGACCAACCGCGCTAAGAGTTTGATATTTAGAAGTATACACTTGTGCTTCAACACGACGCATCGTATCCAGTGCTACTTGAACCACGATAAGAACTGCCGTCCCTCCAAAGAAGAAAGGTACTCCCATTGCTTTAACAATAACCCATGGAAGCGTTGCTACTAATCCAAGATAAATTGCACCGGAAATGGTCAAACGACCCGCAGTATCATTCAAAAATGCTTTTGTCGATTCCCCTGGGCGAACACCGGGGATAAATCCACCTTGACGCTTAAGATTGTCAGCAATGTCTTTTGCATTAAATACAATAGATGCATAGAAAAATGCAAAGAATACAACAAACGTAAATTGTAACACGTTAAAGAAATAGTGATTTGGATTAAGAACATCCGCAATCGCTTGAATCGTTGGATTCGTACTACTTGACATAACGGTCATTGGAAACATCAAAATCGCTGAAGCAAAAATAACAGGAATAACACCCGAAAGATTTACTTTAACCGGAATATAGTTCATAACCCGTTTGTTTTGATTTTGGAGCATTGTCTTTTTAGCATAGGTGACCGGAATACGTCGTTCACCAAGCTCTACGTAAATAATGACCAATACGGTTGCAATAACTAATGCAACTATCGCGAGAACAGATAAAAAACTCATCGCTCCCGTATTGACCATCGTAATTGCTTGAGAAATAGCACTCGGAATTGCTGAAACAATACCGGCAAAAATAATCAAAGAGACACCGTTACCGATACCGCTTTGAGTAATTTGCTCACCAATCCACATCAACAGCATAGTTCCTGCCAACATAGAAACAACAGCAAGCATCATGAAAGTTGAGTGATCGACCAAGATAGCACTTCCACCATCTTTGCCGGTCATACTTTGCAATCCAACACTCACACCGATTGCTTGTACAATGGTAATCACGATGGTTGCATAACGGATAATTTGCATGTATTTAACCATACCATCACGCTCTTTTTTCATTTGCGCTAAAGTTGGGAAAGTAGCTGCTAACAGCTCCATAATAATAGATGCGGTGATATAAGGCATGATACCAAGGGAGATAATGGAGAATCGTTCTACGGCTTTACCGCTAAACATGTTAAATAGACCTAATGCATCAGCGTGATGTTGGTCAAAGAAAGAAGCGATAACCGCTGTGTCAACACCCGGTACCGGCACGAATGCCAATAGACGGAAGATAAAGAGAAAACCGATCGTAATTAAGATCTTGTTTACAAGTTGCTGGTTCATTAGTTACCAGTAGTTGTAACGTTTTCGTCTTTGATTTTAGATGCTAAATCTTTTGCGCTTGCACCTACAAGTTTAACTTGAGTGACCGATTTTTTCAAACGGTGTACGCTACGGATTGTTTCCATTGTAATTTCTGAAAGCTCAGCGATTACATTTGTTTTTTCAACGTTAATGATCGTTGGTTTTACGACACGAGACGTAAATCCAATTTTTGGCAAACGGCGAGCAAGAGGTTGTTGTCCACCCTCGAAGTTACGCTTTTCATTGTAACCTCCACGAGCTTTTTGACCCTTGTGTCCTTTACCAGAAGTTTTACCGGTACCACTACCGGCGCCACGTCCAAGACGTTTTGTAGGGTGTGTTGACCCTGCAGCTGGTGTTAAATTTTCGAGTGCCATACCTTATCCTTTGATACGTGAAAGTGCATCAACTGTTGCACGAACCACGGTGTTTGGATTGTTTGAACCCAAAGACTTCGTCAAGATGTCTTGGATTCCAGCAAGTTCAAGAACAGGACGAGCAGCGCCGCCGGCGATAACTCCTGTACCTTCAGATGCCGGTTTAAGCAACATACGACTTGCGTTGTATTTTACTTCGATATCGTGAGCGATAGTAGTCCCTTTGATCTTTACAACTGTAAGATTTTTGAACGCTTCATCTACCGCTTTACGAATAGCATCAGGAACCTCTTTGGCTTTACAGACGCCGTAACCGACAGTCCCTTTTTTGTTACCTACAACCACAAGTGCGGTAAAACGAAAACGACGTCCACCTTTTACAACTTTGGTTACACGACCGATATTTACGATCGCTTCTGAAAATTCTTCTCTATTAATAGGATTCATTCATCAGCCCTTAAAACTTGATTTCATTTGCACGAAGTGCTTCGGCAAACGCTTTTACGACACCGTGATACAAAAATCCGTTACGATCGAACGTAACTTCATTAATCCCAGCATCTTTTAAGGTTTTTGCGAACACTGCACCCGCTTTTTCAGCGCTTTCAATGTTAGCTTTAAGACCTAAAGTTTTTGAGTGTACGGCTGCAAGAGTTACCCCTTGCTCGTCATTAATCGCTTGTGCGCTGATAAAGCGGTTAGAGCGAAATACTGAGATACGTGGCAAAGTCGCGCATCCTGAGATTTTAGAGCGAATACGGCGTTTACGTTGGAGACGTTTTGCCGCTTTTATTTTAAGTGTTTTACCTGTCATATCATCGCTCCTTATTTCTTAGATGTCTTACCGGCTTTACGCAGGATAGTCTCATCAGAGTATTTAACACCTTTGCCTTTATACGGCTCAGGTGGACGGAATGAACGAATAACTGCTGCAATTTGTCCAATTTGTTGTTTGTCAGTACCTTTGATGGTAATAACGTTTTTCTCAACGGTAATTGCAACGCCAGCAGGGATATCAAAAAGAATATCATGACTGAAGCCCAATTGAAGTTTCAAAATAGCGCCTTCAACAGCAGCACGGTAACCGACTGTGCAGCGGTTCAAGGCGATGTTTTGAACTTGCAACTTGGTTTCAGCCACGATATCAACTTTGATATTCCTGCTGGTGTTGCCATTGCGGTAGAAAAAAATGTTATTAGCATCAAAGGTGTAGACAAACAACAAATTGGACAAATTG
>JAGXHZ010000097.1 GCA_024635855.1 Sulfuricurvum sp. | reverse complement strand
GTCTACTTTTGGTGTATGGGAAGCAACTAAGGGATTATTGGGGACGCTGAGTGCATAGATCAAAATCCCGATACTTCCTCCGATACCGATGATGGCAACGATTTTTTGCAACACAGATAGAGTCGCGCTTTCTCCCTCAATATTCTTATGACCGTCAATAATAGAGGTCAAGGTACGATCCGAAGCATGTAAAAATCGATCGGTCATCACCCCGCCGATATGTGCTGCGATCAGTACCCATAGAACATTGACGAAAAATTCATGAATCTCTTTAAAAAGATCCATTTCACTAAATGCACCCGTGTGTAAAAAAGCAAGGATTCCCCGATTTTCCTGAATCCCGTAGGCGAGAAATCCGCTGATAATTGCTAATGCCACAGTGCAAAGCATCGCGATCATGACGTAGCTTGCTGCCGGATTGTGCCCGACATACGTTCGTGAAGGGTGGAAAATTCCGAGTAAATACTCTTTTAATGCACTGATACTGAAATTAAAATCGCTGAAACGGGAATATTTCGGTCCCATTAGTCCCCATATCAGACGAAAAAGGAGAAGTCCTGCCAAGGCACTGCTTATCGCAACATGAATACTGAGCCAACGATCTTCATTCGTGCTGATCCATGCTCCTAAAATCATTGCTACAAACAGCCAGTGAAATAATCGCGTTGGAAGCGTCCAGACATAAACTCGTTTCATAATAATCTCCTAGTGGTTATTCCCAGCGTCCATAGTTGGGAATATGTATTTCGCGTTCACGGTAACTTCCAGTTTCGGCTTTAGTATGGCAGGCAGTACAGTTAGCGATGCTTTTGACTTCCGGTTGGGTAATCATTTTTTTGCTAATTTCACGGTGCTCTTTAACAAAATGGGGTGTTTGAGAAATACGAAGGGCGACAGCACCTTTCATATCTGTAATGCGATCATTTTTGGAAGCATACGTCATCAAATAGTTTTGAATCGTTTTTGTATCGCTTGGCTCCATGGTTGCATCCGTACCGAAATGCTTATCAAGACCCTTCATTGTTTTATCCCACGAACGTTTTGGCAAAAAGCCGGATTGATACGCCATGTGGCATGCACCACACTCTTTTTTATACAAAGCAGCCGAAGCTTGATCTTGTTTGCTTAACGGTTTACTGTAGGCTGGGCGTGAATGTTCCATCTCGTCATCATCGGCATATAAATAAACTCCACCAACGAACAAAGCGGCAGCAAGAGAGATATTCAAAAATGTTTTCATAAAAGATCCTTTTAATTTTTAATGATATAGGTGAGTACATCACCTTTTTCTTGAGCAGTTCCCTCGCGAGCATAAACATCCACGAAATTACGTTTGAGCCATTTTTTAACCTCTTTTGCACTGGTGAGTCGTTGAGGATTGGCTTTAGGGGAAAGCGGTTCGATTACTTTTCCTGTGAGCGAATTTTTGCCCGAATTACTGAGATTGGTGGTATGACACGATGTGCATGACATCGGTTTACCTTGTTTGCCTGTATGGGTTGAGGTGAAAATTTCTTTTCCTCTGGCGGCATCAAATCCTGCAAACGATTTGTTCTCAGTTTTAGCCACGCTTGAGAGTTCATTCATGTATTGAATAACTTCGTTTGATGCTCCCATGAGAGACATTGAACCTATAAGTAAGATAGTCAGGTATTTCATACCGTCCTCCTTGGTTTTAGATACTGTAATGATAGAGGAAAGGTGTAAATATGTGCAGGAGAGTCTCTTGACAGTTTCTTGACATTATTTGGCTGTTTGCAGGGTTCTTAGTGTTTTGGAGTATTCAACTCTTTAGTGTTGCGTAACGTTTCCTTGATGATTGACGAAATGACGAAAACTTCCGTCCTCCTTTTCTAAATCTTCGCGACTTCCCTCTTCGAGAATCGTCCCGTTTTCGAGGACGTAAATATAATCGGCTCTTGTCACGGTACTGAGACGATGGGCGATGATGATGACCGTCTTTTCTCTCAAAAATTCTTGCAGTGCTTCAAACAGTGCGCTTTCGGTATGGACATCCAGAGCTGAGGTAGATTCATCGAAAATAACGACTTTGGGATTGGCTAGCACCATGCGTGCGATGGAGAGACGCTGACGCTGACCCCCTGAGAGACGGATACCGAATTTCCCGACTTGTGTTTCTAACCCTGAGGGTAAATCATGGACAAATGACGAGAGTTGGGCGATAGAGAGAGCCTTGTATATGTCTTTATCCTCTATCGTATCCCCCATGGTGAGATTAAAGCGCAGTGTCTCATTAAACATCAACGGTTGTTGAAGAACTACAAAGACTTTATCACGAATAGCGGGAAAACCGATTTTTTCGACCTCAATGTCATTGTAAAGAATGGTTCCCGATGTTGGTGGATAAAAACCGACTAACAGCTGTGAGAGGGTACTTTTTCCGCTTCCGCTTGCTCCGATGATGGCAACTTTTGAGCCCGCATCTATATGAAGATTGAGCCCTTTGAGCACGGGTTCATTTTCATCGTATCCGAACACCAAGTCGCGTGTTTCAATCGATAACGCTTTTGACTCTCCCAAGGCAATTTTTGGTTGAGGAGATACAGGTTCTGTGGGAAGGGATAAAAGTTCATTGAGCCGTATGAGGGCATTTTTGGCATTGGCATGGGCGTATTGGAGGGAGAGAAGCTCTTGGACGGGAGTCATCATAAACCACAAATAGCCGAAAATTCCGAACATCAATCCGATGGAGAGATCCGAATACAATACCATTACCAGTCCCATAGCCCGAAAAATCTCAAACCCGCTCAAAAAGAGAGTATACGAATATTTTTCCCCAAACAGTGCTTTGATCCCATACTCACTTGCGCTTTGTTTGAGATGTTTGGATTGCTCAATCGCACTTGCGACGAAACGTTCCTCTTTATTGCTGGCACGGATTTGTCCGAAGAGATCACACATTTGAGTGAGAGTATCGGAGAGTTCACCAATGGTACGGTTTTGCTCTTTTTTGAGCTTTCCGACTGCCGCAGAAATCTTACGGGTAACGATCATTATCATCGGCTGAAAGATCAAGATCAAAATACCAAAAAGAGGATTGATCCAGATAAGAACAACCGCTACTCCAATGAGCGTTGTCACCGAAACGATAAATTTGGAGAGAGCACTCCCTAAAAAATGTTCGATGGTATCAATGTCGGTGATGAGGTGGGTAATGACTTTCCCGCTTCCAAGACGCTCATACGCACTCATCGAAACGTGTTTGAGATGTTCAAGTGCTTGGATACGAATAGCGAAACTTAGCTCTTGGGAGAGGGTGATGAAAAAGCGTTGCGATACGACGCTCAAGAGAAAAAAGAGAAATCGTAATCCGACCGTTACCGCCAAAACAATACCGATATAAAGCAACGGCTCATGCAATGGGGTAAACATATCAATGGCTTGGGTAATGACCCCTCCCTTTTTGAGAAGCACTTCATCAACCATAAGAGGGATAAGCAAGGGGATAGGGATAGAAATCATCGTCGCAAGTATGGCAATAAGATTTCCCCACACCAACTGGCGTTTATACCGTAACATCATTTCAAAAAGGGTTTTAAAGGTAAGCATAATGGGATTATATCCTAATCCAATCTATTATAAATAATAAAAATTATCCTTTAGATTTTTAGGTTAACTTGTTCACGCTCATTTACATTAATCTTCGTGTGTTACAATTTCCCTACTTTAAAAAACAACACAAGGAAATCCCATGCTCGTAACCAAACCCGCTCCAGATTTTACAGCAACCACCGTTTTAGCCGATGGCACCATCGTTGATGGATTCAAATTGTCCGAAAATTTCGGGAAAAAAGGGACAGTTTTGTTCTTTTATCCTCTTGACTTTACTTTTGTATGTCCATCAGAAATCATTGCATTTTCACACCGTATCGAAGATTTCGAAAGCCGTGGCGTAAATGTTATCGGTGTTTCTGTTGACAGCCAATTTTCACACTTTGCATTGAGAGAAACTCCAGTCAATAAAGGTGGAATCGGTCGCGTTAAATTTCCTCTTGTTGCAGATTTAAGCAAACAAATTTCAAAAGATTATGATGTCCTTTTCGGTGAATCAGTAGCCCTTCGCGGTTCATTTTTGATCGATGCAAAAGGTATCATTCGTCACGCCGTTATCAATGATCTTCCACTTGGACGTAACATCGATGAGATGATTCGTATGGTTGATACAATGCAGTTTACGGATGAGCACGGCGAAGTTTGTCCTGCTGGTTGGGTAAAAGGCGATGCGGGTATGAAAGCTAGCACTGAGGGTGTTGCTGAGTATCTTGCTGCTCACGCAGAGGAACTTTAATTTCTTCTTTTCCCCTTTTTGGGGAAGCCTCTTTTAAAACTCTTTATCCTTTCTTTTTTAAAAAATATTTCAAATTGTCATTTTTTATTCTCCAATTAAAAATAATCTATATACTTTTGCTATCTTTACAAAGGTATCCACATGAATAGATGTAAAATTGACAAAAATATGTCTAATAAGATATAATAGCAATGCAGTGGAAAATAAATTATTACCAAAATCAAAACGGCAAACTGCCTGTAAAAGAGTGGTTAGATGAGATTGGTCATGAACCCAAAGCCGAAATATTCAGAATATTTACTCTTTTACAAAAGTACGGCACCCAGTTAGGGCTTCCATTTGTGAAGCCGTTGGAGCAGAAAATTTACGAAGTACGGGCAAAAGATAAATCCGGTATTTATCGGGTATTGTATTTCGCCTACACAGACAAAACATTTGTAATGCTTCACGGATTTCAGAAGAAAACACAGACAACGCCACGAAGAGAGCTAGACATTGCGATTAAACGATTAAAAGAGGTACAAAATGGATGATTTTCACCAACATCTAAACGAATCACTCCAAAACGAAGATTTTAAAACGGCGTATGAGCAAAAAGAGTTACGATTTAAAATTATCGATATTTTGGTCTCTCTTCGGTTGCAATACAAACTTACCCAAGGCGAACTAGCCAAAAAACTTGGAACAACACAAACCGTCATTAGCCGTATTGAAAACGGTTCAGTCAATGTGGGAATCGATTTTTTGCAAAAACTCGGAAATGCTTTTAATAAAAAAATAGAAATTAATGTTGTTTAAAATTCTGTATAATAATTTATGCAATACTCTTTCCTAGCCTCTTACGCTCTTATTATCTTTGCCCTTTGGTATTCACGACGTGAACATTTCGGGCTCGAAAAACAGATACTGACCAACTCGATTTTAGCGATGGTTCAGCTGGGATTGCTGGGGTATGCTCTTGTTTATCTTTTTAAAATTTCTCATCCTTCACTGCTATTTTTTGTACTGTTAGGGATGGTGACGTTTGGGGCGTATACGGCTAAAAAACGTTCACCGCTTGGGAATCATAGTTTTCGGATTGCTTTTTATACGTTGGGCGCATCGTCTGGGATTGTATTTGCCTCAATGATGGCGTTTGGTGTCATACACATGGTACCCCATGAGATGATTCCCATCGGAGGGATGATTATCGGCAATGCGCTGAATGTTTACACTCAAAGTATTGAGCGGTTTAAAGCAGAAGTAAAAAATACAGTGGAGACAATCGAGGGGATGGTAGCATTGGGCGCACCACTCAAAGAGGCTCTATCATTCGCATCTAAAGCCTCTGTTAAAGCCTCAATGATCCCGACACTCAATATGCTCCAAACGGTCGGGATCATCCATATTCCGGGTATCACGACAGGGATGCTTCTCGCGGGAGCTGATCCACTCAAAGCGGTCTCTTATCAGCTGGCAGTAATGTACATGATGGTGGCGGTATCGTTGCTCGCTGCGGTATTTAGTGTGACATTTTCCCATAAAAATATTTTTGAGGCGGTATATGGGGTTAATGGAATTAAATAATAGACGTTTTTACCATTAAGGAGAGGTGCTATATAATGGATAAAACAATATATGAGGCAACTTTTATTAAACTAGTTGAGTTTGGGGTGACGTATAGGCATGAGTATTTATTTTCGATTCCCTCAGAAAAGATTGAATAGGAGGATTAGTACGGTATGCAAAGTATAAGTAATGCTAGTTTTTGCTCGCTATTGTCGCCGTATAGCCCGTTTGCACCACAGCATCTTGCATCATTTTTAAACTTACTGTATCCTCTGCATTTACCCAAGCACTCTCGTTTTTAAAATTCACTTTTACCTCTTTTGTACCGTGAACACTTAACAGCGCTTTTTTGACCGCCAATGTACAGGCGATGCAGTGCATTCCGCTGATATGCAGACTCCATTCTTTTGGGTAAGCGAGAGAGGCTAACAGCAGCAATCCCAGTATTATTCTCCCCATATTAATGCTTCATAGTAGGGATAAAAAAGGGCAGCAAGGCTAAAGAGGAACAGTGCCCAAAAAAGTGTTATCAGAATTTTAGAGGTTAAACTTGGCTCACAATCGCATTCGATTTGCTTTTTAATCACCATTTGGTAAAAGCCTATGCACAGCATTAGCACGGCAACGGCAGTAAAAATCCAGCGATAGCTGTTCAGCTGCGGAACATTGATAACCCCTGCAAAGGAAATCCCAAACACCATAAACAGCGTAGGAACCAAACAGCATGAGGCGGAAAGCAATGCTGTGACCAATGCCCCTGAGAGGACGAGGACGGCACTGCGACGCTCTTGTTGCATCATAAAATCGATGGGATTTTCTTCATCGGTGCGCTGAACATACCCAAGTCCTTTGGTGATAACCAGACGTGTTACACCATCTTCTAGGAGTTCTTCGGTAAAAGTACACTGCTGTGAGAGGGCAAAGCGTTTACAGTTTTCACGACCGCTGAGAGTGTTTACCTCTAGGATGAGGGTGGCATCTTCGGGGAGGGAATCCAATACTTTTTTGGTCTCCAGTACGGGACGGGGACACTCCATATCACGGCAGTCGAGAATCACAGAACGACTTTTTTAGAGAGGATTTTGTATTGATATGCTGAGGGCTCAAACGGATCGAGGTATTCACCATCTACTTCGGCGTACGGATACCCAAACGAATCCAGTGAGCCTTGAGTATTGGCAGGATAGAGGTCAAAATCGCGTGCGTGATTAAACGCCATCCAGTTGTTTTCCCAAAATCCGAAAAATTTATCGGTAAGCTCTCGGACACGGGGAGAAGTTTTTTCCAGATTTTCTTTGAGTACCAGCTTGGTAATATCGGCAGGGTCACAAGGTATCCAGCCTAAAGTATCAATAAAAAATTCCAGCTTGCAGTGTTGGGATTTGGTAATATCCTCTTTTGTTCCAAAGGCATTTGAAAGCCGTGAAGCTCCGACACGAATTCCCATCACTTCACGCGCAGGAATTCCTGATGCGCGCATCAACGCAACGCAAAGCGCAGACATATCGAGACATTTTCCCCCCATGCGACCATCTTTTTCGAGTTGTGCCAGCATCGCATTAGGACTTCCCACCCCGCATCCGTGAACGTTCTCATCGCGGTAACCATTAGCAATGATCCAGTCGTAGATTTTTCGGGCTTTTTTGAGAGGGTCTTTCTCATTTGCGATAATTTTTTTGGCTGCTTTGGCAACGGCTCCATCGGTGGGGATATGGGCTGTCGGGGCTAAAAATTCTTTGGCTTCTTCTATTGTCTCGGGGCAAACTCGTGTACGTTTAAAGTCACATTGACGGTCACGTAAGGCGACTTTCATCGACAGATTAACCGTTTTATCCGTGGCATTTTTATCCCAATAAGCATAAAGTGTTGCACTTTCATAATGATTGTGAGCTGTTTGAAAACTTTTTTTAGAGGTACTTTCACTACCTATTTGAAGAACACTTTGGAATCCTGAAACATCACTGGGGAGGGGAATCCACAATGCACATTCTTTTGCACCATGCGCGGTGAGGTCAAATGTCCATTGGAGGTCATACAATGCCAACGTGTTTTTTATCTCCACCGAAGCGGTAAGAAAAGAAGGGCTAAGACAAATTGCCCCTGAAAGGGCGGTTTTTTTGATGAATTCTCGTCGGTGCATCATGTTATCCTACAATAATATCAGTATGGGTTTTAGCAATAACTTCAGCAACAACGACAGCGCTTATACCCTCATTTAGGCAACGTTCCACCATCTTTTGAGCATTTTGAGGTGTTGCAGAGATTAAAAGACCTCCTGATGTTTGTGCATCAAAAAGGATCATCTCCAAATCAGCACCAATGTTACGCTTGAAATTTACATGCGATTGCAAATACTCTTTGTTGGCATAGCTTCCCGCAGGGATAATCCCCATTGCTGCCATCCCCATTGCTTCTGGGAAAAATGGGACAGCAGAAGCATTTACTTGGATCGTTTTCGCACCGGCGCTCATTTCGCGCAAATGTCCTAAAAATCCAAATCCCGTCACATCGGTACAGGCATGGGCATTAAATTCTCGTGCGATTAATGAGGCTTTATAGTTGAGGGTGCGCATGGTGTCGGCGACTTTGATGACGGTGCTCTCATCCAACAAATCGGCTTTAATGGCGGTTGTCAAAATCCCAAGACCTAAAGGTTTAGTGATGAGAATCATATCCCCCTCCTGGACTGTATTGTTGCGCAGAATCTTATTAGGATGGACAAATCCCGTACACGAAAGACCGTAAATCATCTCAGGCGTTTCGATGGTATGACCGCCAACGATGACGGCACCGCACTCTTGCACTTTGCTCATTCCGCCGCGTAAGATTTCGGTGAGAATCTCGGTGTGGTGGTTTTTACCGTCAAACCCAACGAGGTTGAGGGCAGTTTTCGCATCGCCTCCCATGGCAAAGACATCACTGAGAGAATTGGCCGCCGCGATTTGCCCGTAGATAAACGGATCATCGACGACAGGAGTGATAAAATCGACCGTCTGCACCATCGCCAGATCATCGGTGATTCGGTAAACTCCAGCGTCCTCGTTCCCTTCAAATCCCACAAGCAAGTCTTTGTGAAACGATTTCAGATGACAGGTGACATTTTCCAGCGATCCGGGGGAGAGTTTCGCGGCACAACCTGAAGCACGGACAAATTTGGTGAGTTTAGAAGCGTTGTTCACGTTGTATTTCCTTGAGCGTTTCAACTGTTTTAGCGTGGTCATCGTTGCAGATGGTGATGGTGGGTTTGACGGTGACTTTGTACACTTTATCGTAATACTGTGTCAATAGTATTTCTGAAACACGCGCTAAATCACCGTTCTCGAATGCGGTAATACTGGAGGCTTTGTCATCACGGCTGATGTACGGTGAAATTCGCTCCATTCGTCCCATAAAAAAGCTTTCGTCCATACTGTCATACATTCGCATAATCCGAGTTACACGTTGTTCGATGGGTGCAGTGATTTCGATGCGAAATCCTGAATCCATTTGATGATACAGGGAATTTGGAAGCATGATTTTCCCGATACGTTTGCTCTCTGCTTCCACAAAAGCACCTTGATTTAAGTCCAAGGCTAAAACAGCGTGAACCAAACGATTTTGAAACTCTTTTTGGGTGGGTTGAGCACCATTGACATCACCAAATACCGAGCCGTAATGATGTGCCATTTTTTCCAAATCGATAACATTGGCCAACTCTTGGAGAAGGTCGCTTTTACCGCATCCCGTATGCCCCATTAATGTCAAAAAATTGATGGGTGGGAGATTCTCCAGATACCCTGTGACAAAGGTTCGGTACGATTTGTATCCACCGATAACACGTTCGATGGGATAGCCAATGCTTGAAAAGATGGTTCCAAGTGAGGAAGAACGCATTCCTCCACGGGCGCAATAAATGGCGATTTTTGACCCTGGGTTGTATTCGGGATAGAGTTCTTGGATGTGACGTGCGGCATTGAGACAGACGAAGGATGCCCCTTTAAGTCTCGCTTCAAAAGAGGATATTTGTTTGTAGATGGTTCCCACTTGGGCATGCTCCTCATCACTGAGGGCATAAAAATTTGTGCTATTAGGAATATGGGATTCACTATATTCGTGCGGGCTTCGTGCATCGATAATCAGATCGTAATCATTAAAAGAGGCTAAAAATGTTTCAATAGGTATTGTTTTCATCATAAGTGGAATTTTATCACGGGAAGCCTAATAGCGCTATTAGCGCTAAAAGAAGAGGATGGATTTTCTAGGTACGATAAACAGAGACTTGATCCGTGAGGCGTTCAGTCATCTTGTGTAAATGTTCTGCAGCAGCAGCAATCTCTTCGACACTTCGTGCATTGGAAGCTGAAAGCTCATGAATTTTAGAGATTTTAAGAATAATGGCATCCGTTGTTTTTGCATTAGCAGAGGTGTCGGCTGATAGTTTTTCGATGGCTTCTACGGTTTCTTCAAGTGCGCTCACAGCAGTGGCCGTATGATCGTCTACCGCAGAAGAAGCGCTTACTAGCTGTTCGATACGGCTGGTATTGTGGTTCATCTGCTCGGTGATATCGTTGATAGACTGAACGATGACATTGACGGTTGCGTTGGTTTCGATCAAACTTTTTTGGGTACGTTCAGCGAGTTTACGCACTTCATCAGCAACGACGGCAAATCCGCGACCGTGTTCGCCTGCGCGAGCTGCTTCGATTGCGGCATTGAGAGCAAGAAGGTTGGTTTGATCGGCGATATCGGCGATGACGGTGAGAACTTGTTTAACTTGAGACGCTTCTTGGGAAAGAGAATTGAGTCGTTGATTGATTTCACCTTCCATCTCTACGGTGATAGAAAGCTGTTCGATCGTATTGTGAAGGGCTCGTTGTGCTTCTTGGAGATTTTCTCTCGCACCGACTGCTTGATCACGAACGCTTTGTGCTTCATTCGCAGATGCTTGCATTGCTGCTTTCATTTGATCCGATTCATACGTTGTTTCGCGGACGATACGTGATTCTTCCTCAGCCGCTTTTCCGATGCTTAGAGTTGTTGCTGAAAGCTGGGCAGAAACGGAAAGATTTTCGTTTGACGCCATGTGAATAGCTCCAAACGACTCACGCAGCATAGTGACAAGTTCGCCCAGTTTTCTTCCCATTTCAGAAAGTTCATCGTCCCCTTCGACTCGGACATTTTGGGTGAAATCTCGGTCATGGGCAAAGGCTTTAATAGTCGCTTCAAGGCGACCGATTGAACGGGAAATATTGCCGATAATGAGGAAAAAGATTCCTATCATAATCGAAGCACTGATAAAAATAAGGATTTCCGTGATCGTTGCATTGGAATCGAGCGTATCGATATTTTTCTTTTTCATGGAGGCTAGCAAGTCATGTTCTTCTTTAATAATACTTTGATAAGTTTCAGCAGACTCTTTGGTGATTCGAGACAGTTGTTTTCCCTCCGGAGTGGATAAGAACTCAAGACTATGGACTTCACTTTCATTTTCACTGATGATTTTTATGCGAGGTTCATTGAGAGAAACCCACTGCGCGTGATGAGCAGCAATATTGGAAAGCCGTTTTTTGTTCTCTTCGGATCGAGTTATGTTAGAGAGTGCTTCGACTGTTTCGGAGAGTTTTATGTTACTCTCATTGTAACGTTCTATAAATGCATCAGTATACAAAAGCTGATACCCGCGAAGCTCCATCATCGATCCATTACTATAGCTTTGAATTTCACCCAGTAAAATCATACGCTCAGCGGTTTTTTTGGCGTCTTTGTTGTTTGCATAAGACAAATACCCCAATGTTGCAAAGATAACAATACTAAGTATTATTAGGGCATTAAGCTTGCCTTTAATAGTGGCGATGTTGATCAAGTCAGACTCCTGCATAGTTGTATATGCAAAGATTATATCATAATTTATCCTGCAATTTTTTATACAACATCTCTACGAATTCAGTTTAGACCATATTTAAATAAATAGCTATGGACGAGAAATTGGAGAGATAAAATTGGCTTAATTAATGTTTGAAGCTATGATGGAGTTTTTTTAATGTATTTTAGGAAGTGAAGGTGGTGGCCAATCTCGGAATCGAACCAAGGACACGCAGATTTTCAATCTACTGCTCTACCGACTGAGCTAATTGGCCACGTTTTGTGGAGTGCAATTATAGCTATCAAAGCTTAAAAATAAGCTTAATGCTTATTTTATTTTTGCGCAAGCTCTTTAAATAGATTTCCTCGTTGAGCGTAAGAGGTAAATTGATCGAGACTGGCAGCTGCCGGAGAGAGCATCGCGACGCTTTGGCGACTGTGTTTTTGTTTGATTTGTTC